>DASVDB010000174.1 GCA_036381315.1 Bacilli bacterium
CCTCAATTCATAGACATACTAATTATGTAATACATTATAATCCACAACCTCGCTTAAGTCAAAGTGAATATTGGACACGTTTGGACAAATGGGGTCGTCTCGGGTTAAAACCACATATAATATTAGTATTTACGTTCGTTAAACACGGTACGTAATTGGACACGGTTGAACTTTATGGCACATAAAAAGAGAACGCCTTCGAAGTTGAAGGAACGTTCTCTTGGATATTCTTCGATTAAAGCAATCCGCCGTTAAAAAGTTCGCGAAACTATTCTCCTGCGTTAAACATGTCTACACACCCGACGTCCAAATCCAGGTCCAAAACGACGGAAACGCCAATTTTATCTTTCAACACCTTATTTTTGAAGTCACTACCGTCCGCCGTAAAAGTCATAAATCGCGCAAAGTGTTGAAAATAAAGGATTTCTACGAATCGATTCGTTGCATTCCTATTACGCACTCCACGTGCACCGTATGCGGGAACATGTCCACGGGCTGCGCCTCGACCACGCGGAAGCCGCCGGCGGCGAGGATGCGCAGGTCACGGGCGAGCGTTGCCGGATCGCAGGAGACGTAAACCACGCGTTCCGGCTTCATCGCGATAATCGCTTCAAGCAGCGCGGGATCGCAGCCTTTGCGCGGCGGATCGACAACGACAACGTCTGCCGCAAGCCCCTCCTCCAGCCAGCGCCGGATCACATTCTCTGCTTTTCCCGCGCTGAATCGCGCATTTGTGATGCCGTTCAAAAGTGCATTGCGCCTGGCATCTGCGACTGCCTCCGCCACCATTTCCACGCCATGCACTTGCGCCGCGCGGCGCGCCAAAAACAGCGAGATCGAACCGATGCCGCAATAAGCGTCGATCACCGTCTCATTACCGGTCAGCCCGGCGTATTTCACCACTTTGCGGTAAAGCGTCGCGGTCTGCCGCGGATTCACCTGAAAGAACGATCTTGCCGAAATGGCAAAACGAATATCGCCGATCGTGTCGTAAATCGCCTCTTCTCCCCACAGCACCTGCGTCGCTTCGCCAAACACAACGCTTGTCCGCGCCGTATTGATATTCTGGCAGATGCTTTTTACACCGGGAATTTCCCGGCGAATCAGGCCGATCAGCTCATCCGCGCGCGCGATTTGCCTGCCGTTTGTCACCAGCACGACCATCAGTTCATCCGTATGAAACCCGTATCTGACCACCAAATGGCGCAAAAGCCCTTTCCCCGTCGCCGCGTGATAACCGGACAAACCCAACTCCCGCGCGATTTGCTTCACTTTGCGCACGGCCATCTCCACGTGCGGATGGCATAGCGGAAAAACGTCCGCATCGACAACGCGGTGGCCGCCCCTGGCAAAAAAACCGCCGATAAGCCTGCCGCCTTCCTCGCCAAACGGCACCTGCACATTGTTGCGGTAATGCCACGGATCCGCCATCCCCAGCACCGGATGGACGCGTACGACGCCTTCTGCTTCCGCACCGCTGCTATCACCGAAACCTCCCGCTTCCGCCGCGCTATCGCCGGCATCCCTCGCCCGCTTGGCGCCGGCGATTTCCGACCGCGCCTTGAATTTCCCGATCCGCTCCAAACAGTCGATCACGGTTTGCCGTTTCCAGCGCAGCTGCGCCGCATAATCCATGTGCAACAGCTCGCAGCCCGAGTTGTCAAATCCCCGGGAAAAAGGCGGCGTGACCCGATCCGGGCTCGGTTTCAGCAACTCCAACAGGTTCGCATACCCGTACCGCGCTTTCACGCTCTTAACGCGTGCCCGAACCGTCTCTCCAGGCAGCGCCCCCGGAACAAAAAGGGTAAAGCCGCCCGCGCGGCCTACTCCTGCCCCATCGCGACTGATGCCGACTATCTCGGCGGTCACAACATCATCGATATCTACCGGCGCCCCCGCATTTTTCCGCTCTGCCGCGGACGCCGTTTTCCTGCTCCGATTCAGTCTGTCGGTCCGTCCCATCGTAACGCTCATTCACTCCGCCATTTTATCTGTATGTGGACAATCCGTGCCGATCCAGAAAGATTTCAAGATGCGACGGAAGCGCCGAAAACTTGCACGGCAGCGTACCGCCCATTTCACCGTCCAGATTCAACTGCACATAATCCGGCGACGTTACTTGCAGCATATCCGTTTTGAAATAGATCACATGGGGATCGTGCAAATGGTCGCCGCGCAAAGCCATGGTCGCGATGCGGATGAATTCCGCCAGGTTGCATTTTTTCAGGATGATGACATCAAACTGTCCGTCATGCACATTCGCATCCGGCGCCAGCTTCTCAAAACCGCCCACCGAATTGCTGTTGGCAATCAGAAACATCATCACTTCTTCGGCGAAATTGTATTTTGGCGATTGAAAATGCAGCTTGATTGGCTTAAGCCACGGCAGCTTTTCCAGCCCCTTCATGTAGTATGCCAATTGCCCGATCATCGTTTTCAACTTGCTCGGCACTTCATAGGTCAGCTCGGTAAACGACCCGCCGCCGGCGATATTGATAAAATAGCGGCTGTTAGCCTTGCCGACGTCCACTTTACGGGTATGCCCGGCCAAAATGAGATCAATCGCATACTCCCAATGTTTCGGAATACCCAGCGCGCGGGCGAAATCGTTGGTCGTTCCGAGCGGCAAAATCCCAAGCTTGGGACGGTATTCCCGCTCCGCCAAGCCGTTGATCACTTCATAGAGCGTGCCGTCTCCCCCGGCCGCGATGACGATGTCGAATTTGCGCCTGATCGCTTCTTCAGCCGCCTTTGTAGCGTCGCCTTCGCACGTTGTGCCGTGGCAGGAAGTCTCGATGCCGCCCTGTTCCAGCCTTTGCAAAATCTCCGGCAGCCTGCGCCTGATCTCTTCCCTGCCCGATGACGGATTATAAATTAATCGCGCCCGCAACGTCATCTCTCTCACCCTTCTCGTTCTTGCCAAAAATCTGCGATTCGCCGCTCAAGCCACTTTACCAACCGCGGGCTGGGCAAAAGCGCCGCGCCGTTATATCGGCATTTAAAGCCGACAAGCTCAGCGGGAATCACCGTTTTTGTAAAATACCCTTCGCTCAAAAAAAACGGTACCACAATAACGTCCGCTTCCGGATACAAATCGGCCCATTTGCGCAACACTACCGGAACCTCGCCGGTCGAAAGTGTCGCGCCCTCCACATGGGCAAACCCGCCGCGCGTTTTCAGCATCCCCGCCAGGCTGCCCAAGACAGTTTGCCATTTCGCTTGCGAATCCTCCCCTCCGCTTCCATGCGCGACGATCAGCACAACTTCTTTCGCAGAGTTGACGGATAAAGGACGGATATTGTCGAGCAGCATTTCCGCAACTTCAGGGTCGTCATCAAGCGGCGCCAAAAAGTGGACGACACTTTGCACACGCAGCGGCGCAAGCCGCGACACTCCGCGAAAAGCGGGATTTGCGCCGAAAGCCCAAGCGATTTCCGCCACATGCGAACTTCCCGCGCAAATAAAAAGCGGAACCACGAGCAGATCCGTAATCCCCTGTGCTTCCAGCCGATTAATGCCGTCTTGTATCATGCGTTGCGCGACCGATTCCAAAAATGAACATTCGACAGGCAACGAAGCGGATAGACGCATGGCGGATACAGCTTCGTCCACCAGTTTTACCCACGATGCGCTGCGGGAACCGTGGCTGATAACCAAAACCCCGTATTTCCGCACGGTTTTCATTAGCGTCATTTATCTGCCGAGGCGGTCCAGCGCCATTTTGTATCCGTCGTTCCCGTAATTTAAACAGCGTTTTACCCGCGAGATGGTCGCCGTGCTGGCGCCGGTTTCCGCCTCAATCTGATTGTATGTGTAACCTTTGCCAAGCATTCTCGCCACCTCCAACCGCTGCGATAAAGATTGAATTTCATTTACCGTGCACAGGTCGTCAAAAAAAATATAGCATTCTTCCACGTTTCGCAAAGTAAGTATGGCTTCAAAGAGTTGATCGATCGTTTTGTCGTTCAATTTTTTCAACTGCAATAAGCTCAACCCCTAAAAATTAACGTTTCTTCTTGCCTAAATCATACTTTAATTCAGTGAAGGATTCAAGCGGTCGGGCGAGACGCGTCCCCCGGAAAACAGCCGGAAATTCCTTTTTTCCGCGAATCGTGACATTCGTCCATTCCGAACATTGTTCCGAAACATAGGCTAATATATACAAAGCCAAAAAGGAATGATGGCCCGATGAGTTACAAAAATTCGCCGCACATTCCGCCTTCCGACGATCCGGCCTATTACGGCCACACGTCAAGTTTCGGAGACAGTCCGTACGGCGCTTATCCCGAATATCCGGCAAATCAAGCGCATGCGGGGGGGCAAAATTTGCCCGTTCTCTACCAGCAGCAGCCTGTTCAACCGGGCGGCGGCCTCTTTTCCAATCTGCCGATTAAAGATCTCAAATCGTTTATTGATAGAATGGGCGGGTTGGACGGGATTTTGGCCTCTCTCACAAAAATACAAAAACTGTTCGCGACTTTCCAGTCAATGGCGCCCATGCTGAAGCTGCTCGCCGGTTCGCTTGGCGGCAAAGCGGCTACCGCGGGAGAGTCGGACGGATTATCCCGCAAGTTGATGCGCCGCCGTCCACACAGGCGGAAAAGGAGGAATGTGCAAAACAGAAGAAAAAAGACTTCCGTCCGGAAATCCACAGTAACAAGGGGAAATTCCGGAAATCGTTGACGGCAAAAAAAGAGCCGGCACCGCGATCGGTTCGGCTTCTTTGTTTTATTCAAACTCCACTTTCGAGCCGATCGGGACAACCTGCACCCAAGTTTTGCCCGGAAGCAACCCGACTTCCCGCCCGTCAATATACGGCCGAATAACGCCGTTCTCACGTTTCCAGACGATCTCCCGCACCTTTCCGTCCTCGATGAGATAGCCTTTGCCGGGGCCGTTCACATCGACAGCGCGGCGGCCTTTGTCGTCCAGAATTTTATGATCGGCAAAACAGACCATGATGTTTTTCGTTGTGATCTGCTCGCCGCTCTCCTTGTCCGTATGCGGTTCGCCCAGCATAAAGCGGGCGTATTGTTTTGTCGTCTCATCATATTGATAGGTAACATAGTAGCCTTGAATATAATGGACCGTAACCTCGTTAGCCGGCTCGCCCTGCGGCGTCGCATCTTCTTCATCGAACAGCAATTCGGGATTGCGCCACTCGGTGCGAAACTTTTTATGCTCCGCGCCCTTTTTGATCAATTCGATGCTGGTATATAAATTATGCGGCGCTTTGCGCGAAGAATCGCGCCAATAATAAGCGCCGTCCCCATAAACCTCGTCAAAATGGTCCAGCTTCCGCGCAACCAGCATATTCATCGCCGCCTGGCTCCAGCCCGCATGCACAATCAGCGCATCCAGACCGTCGCCGATTTCCACAAAATAAGGGCGAATGCTGCGCACAGGCCCGATAATCTTTGGCGCCTGGCTTTGATAGACAGCGACAAATCGCGTAATGTCGCCCTCGGCCAAAATTTCATAGACGATATCCGCTTGCGTAAGGCCCGTTTGCGGGCGCGCTTTTTCCTGGTTTTCCACCATGACCATGATCGGGCGTTCCGTTACTTTTTTGTCCGTTCCCAATCCTGTAAGCGGATACAGATACGGATATACCGGTTCCGGAGTTGCTGTAGGCAGCGGCGTCGCTTGCATGGCCAACGTCGGCGCGACTGACGGTGCGACTGTCGGCGACGTTTCCACTGTCGGTTTTTGTCCGCATCCCGCCAAAACGATCATCGTGCCTGCAACGAGCGACAATCCACTGAAAAGCAAACGTTTCCCGCACCTGCTTGTCCCCGATTTCTCCGTCGGCTTCAAATACTCTACCCCCAATTGGAAATTGCCCTGCAATTTGCCCTGCATTCATTCAACCGAATCGCCAGCAGCAAAGACTCAAACTGCCGTAAGCGTATCCGCGGTACATTAACCATGCCTGTTTAACGTCGGCGGCAGCCCCCATCGCGTACAAGAGCGGGATAAAATGCTCATTTCCCTGCGGCGGAACGGCATCCGTCGCGTACGGCGCCCATTTTTCATATTCGAATAAAGCGGGCAAATCCCACTGCTGCAAATGATCGTTCAACCAACTGTCAAACTCCAGCGCCCATTCGTCCGGTGTTTTGCGATTCCAACTGATTTTGCGGAAATTGTGCACGGTGCCGCCGCTGCCGATAATCAGCACATCTTTTTGCCGTAAAGACGAAAGCGCCCGCCCGATCCGGTAATGCTCCTCGGGAACAAGCCGCGGATTGACCGACATCGCGACTACGGGAATATCAGCCTGCGGGTATAAAAGCTTCAGCACGACCCAAGCGCCGTGATCCAGCCCCCGCTCCTTATCGATGCGGCAGGAAACGCCTTCTTTTTCCAACAGCGCGAGCACCTCGGCAGCCGTCTCCATGCTTCCCTTGGCCGGATACTTAATATCGTACAGTTCGTCGGGAAAGCCGCTAAAGTCGTGAATCGTTTCGTATGTATCCGCCCCGCCGATTCGTTGCTCATCCGCAAGCCAATGTGCGGAAAACAGCACGATCGCGCGCGGGCGCGGCAAATGGCGCGGCAATTCCCGCAAAAAATCCGTGTACTCGTTGTTTTGCACGGCCAATAGAGGGGCACCGTGTGCAAGGAAGAATGAAGGCAGCATAGCGTCCACTCCGTTTTAGTCGCGGGAAATGCCTAACAACCGCAGCAAATACAAGAACAGGTTGATAAAATCCAGGTACAGGTTCAACACCGCAAGCGGAATCATCTCATCCGGTATGCCGCCGCGATATTGCGAGACGTCGTAGAGGATAAATCCCGAGAAAATCAATACGCCGCCGGCCGCAAGCAAAAGCCCCAGCGAGCCGCCAAAACCTCCGGTGAACAAACCGACCAGGCTGAAGCCGATCAGGGTAAGCAAACCGATAAACAAAAATCCCCGCAAAAAGCTGAAATCCCGCTTCGAGTAGTAAGCGTATAACGTCAATCCGGCAAAAATGGCCGCGGTCAGCAAAAACGCCGTTTCAATCAGCGCGCTGCCGCCAGCCGCAGCGTAATATTGGATCGCCGGAAAAATGGTAATGCCGCTGATAAAAACAAAGGAAAACACGAACCCGTAGCCGATCGCCCGTTTTCTGCGACGAATAAAGAAAGCGGAAAGCAACATAATAAATTCGACAATGACGAGCGGCAGCACAATCGCCGGCGGTAAAAATTCTGTGCCGATGTAGGTGCCGGCAAACGATATCAATACCGATATCGTGAACATCTTGAGCAATTTGTGAAAGGAAGCGTTATACGGCCTTTCCGCTTCCGTTAAAACTTCTCTTTGGTCAAGGTCCATCACAATCCCCGCTTTCGGCAATATGATTGATCGAAACATCCGATCATTCATATTGTATCATATGCGGAACAAAAGGATGTAACATTTCCGCAAAAAGGTTGCATTCCGCCAAACAAGGAGGGCCGCCGTGCAACTATTGCTTGCCTTTTTGCAGCAACATTGGCTGTCTGTCGTACTGCTTTCAGGTTTGGTCCTGGCTTCGTTATGGGTATACAAATACCGGGAGAAACTGAAAATCTGATATCCGCTTATGGTTGCAACGCTTTGAGCGCGATATCGGTCCGGTAATGCCGCCCTTCATAATGAATCTTCGCCGCGGCGGCGTAAGCTTTTACCCGCGCCTCGGCAATATTGGCGCCGGTCGCCGTCACACCGAGGAGCCGCCCGCCATTGGTAACGATTTTCCCGTCCTTTTTCGCTGTCCCCGCATGAAATACGATCGCATGTTGTACATCTTCCAGACCGCTGATGGGAATCCCTTTTTTATATGGGCCCGGATATCCGCCGGACGCGAGCACTACACAAACGGCGGCTTGATCGCTCCACGCGATGTCGAGATCGCGCAACTTGCCGTTTACCACAGCGAGAAAAATTTCGGCAAGATCCGTTTCGAGCCGCGGCAGCACGACTTGCGTTTCCGGATCGCCAAAACGGCAGTTGAATTCGATTGCTTTCGGCCCTTGCCGCGTAATCATCAAACCCGCATACAGCACTCCGCGAAACGGCCTTCCTTCCTGCACCATCGCTTGCGCGGCCGGTTTCAGGATCGTTTCAATCGCCGCTTCGACAATTTCCCGGGAAATATGCGGCACCGGCGAGTACGTGCCCATTCCGCCGGTATTCGGCCCTTCATCCAGGTCGTAAACCGGCTTGTGATCCTGCGCCGGCACCATCGGGCGCACCGTCGCGCCGTCGACAAACGCCAGAATCGACAACTCCTCGCCCTGTAAAAATTCCTCGATTACCACCGCGGCGCCGGCCTCGCCAAACACTTTGTCGACCATCAACTCTTTTAACGCGTTTTCCGCTTCTTCGCGGGTATGCGCAACGGTGACGCCTTTCCCCGCCGCCAACCCGTCCGCTTTGATGACGATGGGCAGGTTTTGCTCTTGCAAATAGGCCAAAGCTTCCGAATAGTCGGAAAACGACGCATAAGCGGCTGTCGGAATGTTGTATTTTCGCAGTAAATTTTTCGTAAATACTTTGCTGCCTTCAATGATCGCCGCCGCCTTATTCGGGCCGAAGACAGGAATGCGTTTCGCCTCGAAGAAGTCGACAATGCCTGCAAACAGAGGATCTTCCGGACCGACGACAACGAGATCGACAGCTTCCTTGACGGCGAATTCGCCCAAACGGACAAAGTCCATTTCATTGATCGGCACGCATTCGGCCATCTCGGCGATCCCGGCATTTCCCGGGGCGCAGTATATTTGCTTTACGGACGCGCTTTTGCTAAGCGCCCAGATCATCGCATGTTCCCGTCCGCCGCGCCCGACAACAAGAATCTTCAACCGTCGTCCCCCCTCAGTGTTTGAAATGTCTAACGCCGGTAAACACCATTGCGATGCCGTGCGCATTCGCCGCTTTGATCGAATCTTCATCCCTGATCGAGCCGCCCGGCTGGATGATTGCCGTTACGCCCGCTTTCGCCGCCAGCTCAACGGTGTCGCTCATCGGGAAAAAGGCGTCGGAGGCAAGCACGGCGCCTTTCGCTTTCTCTCCCGCCTGCTCCGCGGCGATTTTCGCCGCCCCAACGCGGTTCATTTGCCCCGCGCCTACGCCTACGGTCATATTGTCTTTCACCAGGACAATGGCATTCGATTTCACATGCTTGACCACTTTCCACCCGAACAGAAGCTGACGCAACTCTTCCTCCGTCGGCTGACGGTCGGTAACCACCTTCAAATCGGCGGCGGCAATTTGCTTCAGGTCCGCACTTTGCACGAGCGCCCCGCCTTCGACAGACGTGAGCAAGAGCTCGGGATCGCGCGCCGCGAGCGTTCCTTCGCCCAGTTTCAACAAGCGGATGTTTTTCTTTTTCGCCAATATTTCCAGCGCATCCGGCGTAAAATCCGGCGCGATGACAATTTCCAAAAAAATTCCGTGCAGCAACTCGGCGGTTGCCTGGTCAATCGTCCGATTGGCGGCGACGATGCCGCCGAAGATGGATACGGGATCGGATTCGTAGGCCTTTTTAAATGCTTCAAGCACGTTCGTTCCCAAGCCGACGCCGCACGGGTTCATGTGCTTGACGGCGACGACCGCGGGCTCCTGAAACTCCTTTACGATCTGCAGCGCGGCATTGGCGTCGTTGATGTTGTTGTAGGAGAGTTCCTTGCCGTGCAACTGCTCGGCAGTCGTAATGCTGCCCGCCTTCGCCAGCGGTTTGCGGTAAAAAGCCGCTTGCTGATGCGGGTTTTCGCCATAGCGCAGATCCTGCACTTTCTCATATGTGACGGTAAACCGTTCCGGCAGCGGATCGCCGGTTTGCTCCGACAAATACGCGGAAATAAGCGAATCGTAGGCTGCCGTATGACGAAACACCTTGGCGGCCAGCCGTTTGCGCAATTCCAGCGACGTATCGCCGTTTGCGGCAATCTGCTCCAGCACTTCGTCGTAATCGGCGGCATCGACGACGACCGTCACGAACGCATGATTTTTGGCCGCCGAACGGAGCATCGTCGGACCGCCGATATCGATATTTTCGATCGCCTCTTCGTATTTGACGTTAGGCTTGGCAACCGTCTGCTGGAACGGGTACAGGTTGACGACAACCAGATCGATATAATCAAGGCCGAGTTCCTGCATTTGCCTTGTATGTTCGGCGTTGTCGCGAACCGCGAGGAGGCCGCTATGTACCGCCGGATGCAGCGTTTTAACGCGCCCGTCCATAATTTCCGGAAAACCGGTTACTTCACTGATGCCAATTACGGGAACGCCGTTTTGCTCAAGCAGCGTTTTCGTTCCTCCGGTGGATATCATTTGCACCCCCATTTTTGCCAATTGAGCCGCGAACGGTACAATGCCTTTCTTATCTGATACACTGATTAGCGCTCTTTTAATCGCCATTTGATGACCTCCTACACAATTTGCCAAGATTTAGTTCCGCTTGGTGCGCTATATCGGCACTTTTGCCGTTATATGCTCCCATTTGCTCCACGTTTCGTCGGCGAGCTTTAGGTGGCTTTAGCCACGGATTGCTTTTTGGTCAGTCGATCCGTACTTTGCGGCCCATCAATTTAACGCGGCCTTCCCGAATCCAGCGAATGACTTCCGGGTAGAGCCGGTGCTCCTCCGCGTGAATGCGCTCCGCCAGGGTCTCCTTCGTGTCGTTTTCGCGGATCGGTACGGGAACTTGCGCGATGATCGGTCCGGTGTCCATCCCGTGATCAACAAAATGCACGGTAACGCCGGTAACTTTCACGCCGTACGCGAATGCGTCGCCGATGCCATCGACGCCGGGAAAAGCGGGCAGCAATGACGGATGGATATTGATGATCCGTCCGTCGTATGCATTGATCAGCACAGGGGTAATCAGCCGCATGTAACCGGCAAGCACGACCAGATCAATCCGCATATCCCGCAATTTGTCCACGATGACGCGCTCGTATTCTTCCCTGCTGCCGTAATCCCGCGGACAAAAAGCAAATACGGGCACCCCCACGCGCGTTGCGCGTTCAACCACGAACGCCTGCGGGCGGTCGCAGACAAGCAGTTCCACCCGCACATCCAGTTCCCCAGAATGGGCCGAATCGACGATCGCCTGGAAATTGGAGCCGTTGCCCGAGGCAAACACGGCAATGCGAAACGGTTTCCGCGCCATTTGTCCGCTCCATCCTCCCTGTCCACTTTGTCCGCTTTGCCTACTTTGCTCACTCTGCCCGCTACGCCCACTCTGCCCGTTTTGCCCTCTCAATCCGCTTTGACCACTCTGCCCGCTCATACGCGCACACCCGCAAACGTGACCGTTTTCCCGCCCGGGGTTATGGTTCCGATAACCGCCGCTTGCTCGCCAGTTTCCGCGGCGATGCGGACCGCCAAATCCGCCTGCTCGGCCGGAACCACCAGCACCATGCCCACACCCATATTGAATGTGCGGAACATATCGTAATGGCTGATGTTGCCCGTCTCCTGCAACAGATTGAAGACAGCGGGGATTTGCCATGTGCCATACGTTATGTGCGCATTCACGCGATCAGGCAAAATGCGCGGAATGTTTTCAATGAATCCGCCGCCGGTTATATGGGATATGCCCTTGACGGTGACACGGCGAATCAGGTTCAGGACCGTTTTGACGTAAATTCTGGTCGGCGCAAGCAACACTTCGCCCAGCCGCGCGATGGGCCCAAGCTCCGGTACGGTATCGGTCAATTGCATTCCGCGATCCTGCAGCAAAAGCTTGCGCACCAACGAAAAGCCGTTGCTGTGCAACCCGCTGGATGAAAGCCCGATGATCGCATCCCCCGGCGCAATCGTCGTTCCGTCGATGATCGCTTTGCGCTCGACTATGCCGACGGCAAATCCGGCGATATCGTATTCATCGGCGTCATACATGCCCGGCATTTCCGCCGTCTCGCCGCCGATCAGCGCACAGCCGGCTTGCACGCACCCTTCGGCTACGCCGCTTACGATCGCTTCGATTTTTTCCGGCACGACTTTGCCGCACGCAAGATAATCGAGAAAAAACAACGGTTCCGCGCCCGACACGACGATGTCGTTCACGCACATCGCCACCGCGTCGATGCCTACGGTATCGTGTTTATTCATCGCAAAGGCAAGTTTCAGCTTGGTGCCGACGCCGTCAGTGCCCGATACCAACACGGGATCCTCGTACTTTTTCCCATCCAAGCCGAACAGCCCGCCGAAACCGCCCAGGTCGGCAAGCACTTCGGGACGAAAGGTTCGCTTGACATGGCGTTTCATGCGCTCCACGGCTTCATTTCCGGCGGAGATATCGACTCCGGCCTGTTTGTATGCATCGGACACGTTCTTCACTCTCCTTACACTCTTTTGACACCGCTTCGTTCTTCCACCGGTATGACCGTCGGGTAGTTCCCATCAAAGCAAGCGGTGCATAAGCCCCGGTTCGGCTCGCTCAAGGTGCCGCCGATAGCTTCCAGCATGCCTTCCTTCGATAAAAAGTACAATGAATCGGCGTTGATCGCCTGCCGGATTTCTTCCACCGATTTTTCCGCCGCGATCAATTCGTTGCGGGTCGGCGTGTCGATGCCGTAATGACACGGATATTTGAACGGCGGGGAGGTGATTCTGACATGAACCTCCGTGGCGCCCGCTTCCCTGAGCAAATTGACGATGCGCAAAGATGTGGTGCCGCGAACGATCGAGTCGTCGATCATGATCACGCGTTTGCCTTCGACCACTTTGCGCACGGCGGAAAGTTTCATCTTGACCCCCTGCTCGCGCAACGCCTGGCTGGGCTGGATAAACGTGCGGCCGACATAGCGGTTTTTGATTAGGCCCAATTCGTAGGGGATGCCAGTCTGCTCGGCATAACCGATTGCGGCCGAGATGCTTGAGTCCGGCACCCCTGTCACCACATCGGCGTCGACAAACGACTCCAGCGCCAGTTGCTTCCCCATCCGCTTGCGCGCCGCATGCACGTTGATTTGCCGTAAATCGCTGTCCGGGCGGGCGAAATACACATACTCCATGACGCAGGTGGCCCTTCGCGCCTGCGCGGCGAATTTTTCCGAACGTATGCCCGATTTATCAAGAATGATCATTTCTCCCGGTTCCACATCGCGTTCATAGCTGGCGCCGATTGTGTCAAACGCGCAAGTTTCCGAGGCGAATACCGTGCTGTCGCCGATTTTGCCCATTACGAACGGGCGCAACCCATGCGGATCAAGCGCGGCGATCAAGGTGTCGTTCGTCATGATCAAAAAGGCAAATCCGCCGATCAGCTGCTGAAGCGACTCCCGCACCGCGGCGACGATATGGTCATGCCGCGAGCGGGCGATCAAATGCGCCAACACTTCCGTGTCGCTGGAAGTCTGGAAGATGGAACCTTCCCGCTCGAATTCCCGGCGCAGCCGGGCGGCGTTGACAATATTGCCGTTGGTGGCGATCGCCAAATCGCCTGCGCGGTATTTGAAAATTAACGGCTGCGCGTTGCCGAGCTTGCTTTCTCCCGCCGTCGAATAGCGCACATGGGCGATTGCCGTCGCGCCGGTCAATTCCCGCAGGCGGTCGTTGTCGAAAACTTCTTTGGCGAGACCCATCCCTTTATGATAACGAAATATTCCGGATTCGTCGCGCGCGCAAATGCCTGCGCTTTCCTGCCCGCGGTGCTGCAGGGCATGCAGCCCGTAATAGGCGAGCGATGACGCCTGCGGATGGCCGAACACGCCGAAAACGCCGCATTCTTCCCGCAGTGTGTCAAATATAGCTTCCCTGCCAAACATGTCGTTATAAAAACGTCCCTGCCACCGCGGCATGTCCGAATTCACTTCATAAGGCATGGAATCGCGTCCTTCCAGATTTTTTCGATTTCCGCAACGGAAATCCGTACAGCCGCTGCGCCGTTTACGCTTATTTCCAAATCATCGCCGGTTACGGTCCCAATCCGCTGAACCGGCACGCCCTTTGCGCGCATGGCTTGCGCGAACTTGTCGGCCTGTTCCGGTTTCGTGGACACGATCACGCGCGACTGGCTTTCGGAAAAAAGGGCGATATCGTGGCGCAGTTCGGTATTTAGTTCGATCCGCGCGCCGATACGCCCGCCGATGCTTGACTCCGCTAAAGCGACGGCCAAACCGCCGTCGGACAAATCGTGCGCCGAAGCGACCAACCCGTCGCGAATTGCCGAAAGAAGCGCCTGCTGCATGTTCTTTTCCGCCGCAAGGTCGATTTGCGGCGGACGGCCTTCCGTCACGCCGTGGATCACCAATTGAAACTCGCTGCCGCCCAGTTCCGGCTTTGTTTCGCCCAGCAGGAAAATAACGTCTCCCGCCGTTTTAAACGCTTGCGTCGTAATATGATCGGTATGGCGGACCAGCCCGACCATGCCGATGACCGGCGTCGGGTAAATGGCTCCGTTGGCGTTTTCATTGTACAGGCTGACATTACCGCCGATGACCGGCGTCTCCAACGCCAGGCAAGCTTTGCTGATGCCGGACGCCGCCTGTGCAAGCTGCCAGAAAATTTCCGGCTTTTCCGGGCTGCCGAAATTCAAATTGTCCGTTATGGCCAGCGGCTCTCCGCCGGAGCATACAATATTGCGCGCCGCCTCGCTGACGGCAATCTGGCCGCCGACGTACGGATCGAGATACACGAAGCGGCCGTTGCCGTCCGTGGTCATCGCGAGCGCTTTTTCGGTTCCCGGCACCAACACGACGGCCGCATCCGATCCGGGACCTACCGCCGTGGAAGTGCGCACCATGTAATCGTACTGGTTGAACACCCATTCCTTGCTCGCCACCGTAGGCGATGCCAGCACTTTTTTTAACGCGTCCGCCAAATCTTTTACTTCGGGATATTGCGACGGATCGATGTCTGCGAATTCCCGATAGTAGGTTGGCACTTTGCCCGCCTTTTCGTATACCGGGCAGTCGTCCACCAGCGCGCGCACCGGCATGTCGGCGACCACTTCGCCGTGATGGATGAGCTTCAACCGCCCGTCGTCCGTCACTTTGCCGACTTTGGCGCAATGCAGGCCCCAACGGGCAAAAATCGCTTTCGCCTGCGCCTCATGCTCCGGTTTGACGACGAACAGCATGCGTTCCTGCGACTCGGACAGCATCATTTCATATGGAGTCATGTTTTCTTCGCGCTGCGGCACTTCATCCAGGTTCAACTCCATGCCATTGCCCGCCTTGCTCGCCATTTCCGCGCTGGAACAGGTGAGCCCCGCCGCTCCCATGTCCTGGATGCCGACAACGATGCCGGAGGCGATTAATTCCAGGCACGCTTCCATGACCAGCTTTTCCATGAACGGATCGCCAACCTGCACCGCCGGCCGCTTTGCTTCCGATTCCGCCGTCAATTCTTCCGAAGCGAACGTTGCGCCGTGAATGCCGTCGCGGCCGGTTGCCGGACCGACGTAAAAAACCGGATTGCCGACGCCCGACGCGACTCCGCGCTGAATGTTGTCATGATCGATCAGGCCCACGCACATGGCATTGACCAGGGGATTGCCCTCATAGCTTTCATCAAACATCACTTCGCCGCCGACGGTCGGGATGCCGACGCAGTTGCCGTATCCGGCGATGCCCGCCACCACATGCTCAAACAAATATTTCACCCGTTCGTTGTTCAGCCGGCCGAAACGCAAGGAATTCAACAGCGCGACCGGGCGCGCGCCCATCGAAAAAATGTCGCGGATAATGCCGCCGACGCCGGTAGCCGCGCCTTGGTACGGTTCAATGGCCGACGGATGATTGTGGCTTTCGATTTTAAACACGACGGCCTGGTTGTCGCCGATATCGACGATGCCCGCCCCTTCGCCGGGGCCCATCAGCACCCGCGGACCTTTGGTCGGAAACGTCTTCAACACGGGTTTGGAATTTTTATAGGCGCAATGCTCCGACCACATGACGCTGAAAACGCCGATTTCCGTATAGTTCGGCTTTCTGCCGAGATGTTCGCAAATTCGCGCGTATTCGCTGTCGCTTACGCCAAACTGCCTGTAAATGCGCTGTTCGGCGATCTGTTCCGCCGTCGGTTCCTTAGCCGACAACTGCTGTGCCATGTTGTTCCCTCCATGTCCGCAAAACGGAAGTAAACATGCGCTTCCCGTCCTCCGAACCCAAAATGGGGCTGACCGCCCGCTCCGGATGCGGCATCATGCCGACCACATTGCCTTTTTCATTGCAGATGCCGGCTATATCGTCAACCGAGCCGTTCGGATTTTCCCCCGTGTAGCGAAACACAATGCGGTTTTGCGCTTGCAACACCGCCAACGTTTTATCGTCGCAGTAATAGTTGCCTTCGCCATGCGCAATCGGCACGCGGATCAACTCGCCCGGCGCATAATCGCGCGTAAACGGCGTCGCATTGTTATGAACGCGCAAAATCGTTTGGTGGCAGCGGAATTTCAGCGTCTTGTTGCGCAGCATCGCGCCCGGCAACAGCCCCGCTTCCAGCAAGATTTGAAATCCGTTGCAAATGCCGAGGACATATTTTCCCGCCTCCGCCGCCTCCCGCACCGCGTGCATCACCGGAGCAAACCGGGCGATCGCGCCGCTGCGCAAATAATCCCCATACGAAAAGCCGCCGGGAATGAGGATGGCGTCGAATTTGCGCAAATCGTTTGTCTCATGCCAAACGTATTCCACCGGTTGGGAGATGGCTTCCACCGCTTTAAAACAGTCGATGTCGCAATTGGAACCCGGAAAAACCAGAACGGCGAATCTCATGATTTATTCCCCTTTCGGCGATTCATGCAGTTCATAGCGGTAGTCTTCAATTACCGTGTTGGCCAAAAGCTTTTCGCACATGGCTTTGACCCGCTCATCGGCTTTGGCGCGGTCGTTTGTGTCCAATTCCAGTTCCATGTATTTGCCGATCCGCACTTTCCCCACTTCCAAAAATCCCATCGTGTGCAACGCTCCCTGCACCGCGTTTCCCTGCGGGTCCAGTACGCCTTGCTTGATCGTCACATATACGGTTGCTTTCAACATCGGAATCGTCGCCCTCCTATTCCGTAATCCGCTTGAGAATTTCCCGGTATCTGCGGGATGTCGCCCGCACAACCTCATCAGGCAGCGGTTCCGGTTCGCTGTTTTTGTCCCACGCCGAATTCGCCAAGTAAGTGCGGACCGGTTCTTTGTCCATACTGTCGATGTCCGTATCGAGCGCGTAATTTTCCGCCGCCCAAAACCGCGACGAGTCCGGGGTAAACAATTCATCAATCAAGATAACCTGGCCGTCCGCAATGCCGAATTCAAATTTGCTGTCAGCCAAAATGATGCCTTTGTTACGGCAAAACTCATGGGCGAACCGGTACAGGCGCAAGCTTCGTTCACGCAGCTCGCCGGCCAGCTCCTTGCCGATCCGCCGTTCCATTTCCGCAAACGGGATATCCTCGTCATGACCGACGTCGTTTTTTGCCGAAGGAGTAAAAATCGGTTCGGGCAACGCCGCGTTTTTCCGTAATCCCGGCGGAAGCTCAATGCCGTTCACCTTGCCCGTCTGTTCGTATTGTCTCCAGCCGCCGCCGGTGATATAGCCGCGCACGATGCACTCCATATCGATGCGCCGCGCCTTTTTCACCACCATAAAACGGTCGCGCAGCGCTTCAGGATCCGCCGCCGCGCTCCCCAGTTTGCTTGCGTCATGGTGGATCAGGTGATTCGGCTGGAAATGCGCGGTTTGCTTAAACCAGAACGCGCTGATCAGATTCAGCACCTTGCCTTTATCCGGAATCGCGGGCTTCAGCACATAATCGAACGCCGAAATTCGGTCGGTGACGACGATCAAATACTGTTCGCCGAGATCATATAGCTCGCGCACCTTACCCTTGTACAACAGCGGCGCTTTGACCAGATCGGCGGCGGTGGTAACGGCGGCCATTGCTTTCATCCTTTCTTATTCAAGTCCCAGCCGGGCAAAAATCGTGTCGACATGCTTCAAATGCCAAGCGGGGTCAAAGCAGTCGGCAATCTCTTCCAGGGAGAGAAGCCCGCGGATGACCTCGTCGTTCTCGAGAATTTCCCGGAAGCTGGTTTGTTCCTCCCATGCGCGCATCGCGCGCGGCTGCACGGTGTCGTAAGCCGCTTCCCGCGACAGGCCCTTGTCGATCAGTTTGGTCAGCACGCGCCCCGAAAAAGGCACGCCGTAAGTGCGCTCCATGTTGCGCCGCATATTTTCCGGGAATACGGTCAGGTCCCGGATGATATTGCCGAAGCGGTTCAGCATATAGTTGAGCAATTGCGTGGCGTCAGGCAAAATGACGCGTTCCACGGACGAATGGGAGATGTCGCGCTCGTGCCAGAGCGGCACGTTTTCATACGCGGAGAGCATATGCCCGCGGACGACCCGCGCAAGCCCCGAGATATTTTCGCAGCCGATCGGGTTGCGCTTGTGCGGCATGGCCGACGAGCCTTTTTGCCCTTTTGCGAACGGTTCTTCCACCTCGCGGAATTCGCTTTTTTGCAAGCCGCGAATTTCCGTGGCGAATTTGTCGAGCGAAGTGGCGATCAGCGCCAACGTTGCCATATATGCGGCGTGGCGGTCCCGTTGCAGCGTTTGCGTGGAAATCGGTGCCGGTGTGATGCCCAGTTTGGCGCAAACGAATTGCTCCACGAACGGATCAATGTTTGCGTACGTGCCCACCGCGCCGGATATTTTGCCGAATTGCACGCCGTCCGCGGCATGGCGGAAACGTTCCAGGTTGCGCTTCATTTCTTCATGCATGAGCGCGAGTTTTAATCCGAACGTGGTCGGTTCCGCATGCACGCCGTGCGTGCGTCCCATCATGACCGTCCGTTTATGCTCCAACGCTTTGTTGCGCAAAATATCAATAAAACGCAGCAAATCTTGTTCCAAAATGGCGTTTGCCTGCTTGAGCAAATAGCCCAACGCCGTATCCACCACATCGGTGGAGGTCAAGCCGTAGTGCACCCATTTGCGCTCCGGCCCGAGCGTCTCGGAAACGGCGCGGGTAAAGGCAATGACGTCATGGCGCGTTTCCTGTTCAATCGCATAGATGCGGTTGATGTCGAAGCCGGCGTGCCGCCTGAGCTTTTGCACATCCTCGCGCGGAATGACGCCCAATTCCGCCCACGCTTCACACGCGCACAGTTCCACTTCCAGCCAGGCCTTGAATTTGTTTTCTTCCGTCCAGATAGCCGCCATTTCCGGCCTTGTATAGCGTTCGATCATGATTGCTTCCCCCTCAAGTCTTTCTGAAAAAGCCGCCTTCTATCTCCAGATCGGAGATTGTTCCGCCCAGGCCAGCGCGTCGTCAAGCCGGTCCGCAAGCAGGGTGACATGCCCCATCTTCCGATTTTCCTTCGCTTCGTGCTTGCCGTATATATGCACTTTCACGGCCACGCCGTTGTCTTGCTTGCCATCATGGCGCGCCATCCACTCGCGCAGCGGCGCAACATGCTGCCCCAGCACATTCACCATGACGACCGGCGTGAGCAGATCCGTCGCCGCAAGCGGCAAGTTGCAAATAGCGCGAAGGTGCTGCTCAAACTGCGATGTTTTGCACGCTTCGATGGTAAAATGCCCCGAGTTGTGCGGCCTTGGCGCCAATTCATTGACATACAGGTCGCCGTTCGGAGTTAAAAACATTTCTACCGCCAGCAACCCGACCACCGCCATGCCTTCCGCTATTTGTTCCGCGAGGCGCCGCGCTTTTCTTGCCGTTTCCGGGTTGATGCGGGCGGGAACAATCGTCTGATGCAAAATATTGTTCACATGAATATTCTCCGCAACGGGAAACGTTTTGATTTCGCCGCGCGCGCTGCGGGCCGCGATGACCGACAATTCCTTGTCAAAGCGGATAAACCGCTCAAGCATCAGTTCCGTATTCGCCCGCGCCAATTCCCCGTAAGCCGCGTCCGCGTCTACTTCCGACCGGATGACCCATTGGCCTTTGCCGTCATAGCCGCCGGTTGCGGTTTTCAATACGCAGGGCGTGCCGAAATCGGCAAGCGCCTTGCGCAAACTTGGCAAATCGTTAATTTCCGCATAAGGCGCTACCTGCGCGCCCGCATGTTCGATCGCGCGTTTTTCGCGCAAGCGGTGCTGCGTCGTATAAAGCAATTGGCTGCCCTGCGGCACGTACGCTTCATGCGCCAACACATCGGCGACTTGCGCGTCGACGTTTTCAAACTCGTACGTGATGCAATCGGATATGCGCGCCAATTCCCGCGCCGCGGCAAGATCGTCATACCGCGCTGTGATTTGCCGGTCGCACACCTGCCCGCACGGCGAGTCTTCGGCCGGATCCAACGTAATAAAGCGATAGCCCATCTGCCTGCCGGCGAGCGCCAGCATGCGGCCAAGCTGCCCTCCGCCCAATATGCCGATCGTTGCGCCGGGCAAAATGACACGTCCGGCAATTCCGCCGCCCCGCCTCGTTTGCACGCCGTCCCCACTCATGCCAAATCACTTTCTTTCAGCACTTTGCGGCGTATTTCCTCGCGGCGCAGTTGCAACTTTTCCCTTAATCCGCCGTCTTCCACCGCCAAAATTTGCGCCGCCAACAGTCCGGCATTGGTCGCGCCGGCATTGCCGATCGCTACGGTGGCAACCGGCACGCCGCCCGGCATCTGGACGATGGACAACAAAGAATCGAGCCCGTTCAATGCGGACGTTTTGATCGGCACGCCGATAACCGGCAGCAGCGTCTTGGCCGCGACCATGCCCGGCAAATGCGCCGCCCCGCCCGCTCCGGCGATAATCACTTTGATCCCGCGGTCTTGCGCGGTTTGGGCGTACGCAAACATGGCATCAGGCGTCCGATGCGCGGAAACGACTTTTTTCTCAAAATGAATCCCGAACTCCGTCAAAATATCGCAGGCATACTTCATCGTCTCCCAATCGGATCGGCTGCCCATGATGACCCCAACCTGAACCGCCACAAGCCATCACCTTCCCTGCAAAAAATGAAAAAAGTCCTTTAGGAGCCGCATTTCGCCGCTACCCGTTGGACGTTTTTTACAATTTCATTGGACAGCAAATCGGTCGCTCTCATTCCGTATGCGGGCAACCGCCGCGCTCGATTCGGCCATGCCCTTGGCAAATGCAACCTTTCGCCGCCCATAGTCCAAAAATTTACGGTTTTCGGGTAGAGACTACCGGGCCGTATCCCCGGCATTATATGAGCGTTTGATGTTCAATTGTATATTACTATTTCACTTTTTACCTGATTGCATTATAAGTGTATCAATGTTCGATGGCGAATGTCAACTTGAAACACGAACATTTTGGTTTCAGGTAGTAGAAATAGTTCGTTTTTATTACGTAACAAATCAATAGCAACAATTTCCGGTACTTATTCGTCTGAAACGCAAAGGAGGCGATGCAAATAAGAACGAAACGGTTTTCTTTACGGTTTTCTTTTCTATCGGTTGTGCTTTTTACCGTAATAACAGCCGGATGCGCGGTTCATGCTCCCGCAAAAGATATGGGGGAAATATACAGTTTGGCATTGGACGCGATCATGCCGATTGACGAAGGGTTGAACAGCGATATGAAATTTATTGCCATCGACACGAGTCATTTCAAGGACATGGATGAAGCTGATAAAACGCAAATCCTTCAGTATTTTGCCAAATACAACGTTGAAACAATGGAAGCTACCTATGAGGAGCTGAAAGAAAAGGGGTTGTATGATCCCGAGACAACGGTTCTTCACGGCGTGTTACTGCGTGTCGAGAAGACTAGGATTTCCAAGAATCGGGTAGTGATCGAAGGCTCCAAGTATAGGGCGGGAAACGGGGCAGTCGGAGTAAAAGTCACTGTTGCATATAAGGATGGAAAATGGCAAGCGACAAAAGCAGATATGATCTGGATCAGCTGACGAAGATTCAAGTTAAAAACAGGGAATTGCTCCGTTCACGGAACAATCCCCTGAATGGAAAGGTTATTTTTCGCCGCGGCTGAGTTCGCCGAATGCTTATCCCTGGCTGCCAATAAAGATATACCGGGCGATGACGAGCACGAACAAAATCCACATCAGCCAATGGACCTTGTGTTCCGTTTTGCCGGTCAAGTTCGCGATCGTGGCCAAAATGACATAGGTCAGAATGCCGAACGAAATACCGTTGGCGATATTGTACGTAAACGGCATAAATACGATGGTCAAAAACGAAGGAATTGCAATGACGTAATCCTGGAAGTTGATTTCTTTTACCGTCTGCATCATCAGCAAGCCGACAATAATGAGCGCGGCAGCGGTCGCGGAAGAAGGAATGATCATGGCGATCGGCGACAAAAACAGTGCGAGCAGGAACAATACGCCGGTAGAAACCGCGGTGAGGCCGGTGCGGCCGCCTTCGGCGATGCCCGCGGCGCTTTCGATGTAAGCCGTAACGGTGGAAGTGCCGAGCAGCGCGCCACCGCTTACGCCGACAGCGTCAACCAGCATCGCTTTCCCAACGCGTTTTTTGCCTTCTTCCGGATTTTTCATAATGCCGGCGCGATTGGCCGTGCCGATCAACGTGCCGAATGTATCAAACAACTCGACAAAGGTGAATGTGGCAATCGCCGTCAAAATACCGGTGGATACCAGGTCGCCCCAGTCGAAATCGGCAAAATTCAACTGCGTGAAATCGGGGAACCACATCGCTTTGTCGCTTGCCAGATCGCTGAAATGAACAAGATCAAAATAAGGAATCGCGCCCAAGAGCGTCGTGATCAAAATACCGTATAAAATCGCGCCTTTTACACGCAGCACCATCAATATCGAAATCACCACGAGGCCGATGATCGTAAGTACAACGCCGCGGTCTTCCAGGCTGCCCATATGGAATACCGTTTCAAAGCCAAGAACATCGGTAAACGATTTGGCTTTGATGTCCGTCACCGGGTCTACGGCAACCGTGAGCAAACCGCTGTTTTTCAAACCGATAATCGTAATGAACAGGCCAATCCCGACGGTGATTGCATGTTTCAGACTGTCCGGTACGGCGACGATCAAAAGTTGGCGAATTTGCGTAACGGTTAGAATAACGAAAATGATACCGGAGATAAATACCGCGGTCAGCGCCATTTGCGCTGTGAACGAACCGTTGGAAGAAAGTACGACCGTGGCAAAATAAGCATTCAGGCCCATACCCGGAGCCATGGCCACAGGGAAGTTGACAAAAAGCCCCATGCAAATCGTTACCAATCCCGCGGCCAACGCGGTCGCAAGAAACACCGCCGTTTTATCAAGCCCGGCTCCGCCCAGAACGTCGGGGTTGACAGCCAAAATGTAGGCCATCGTCATAAAGGTGGTGATACCGGCGATAATCTCTGTCTTGATGTTTGTACCGTTTGCCTTCAATTTGAAGAAACGATCCATTCCTTCTCCTCCTACAAAGAGTTTTGAAATACAAAAACCTTAGGCGCGAGCTGCAATCGAGCTTCTCCTAAGGTTTCACCTCTAGGCGCAAAAATATCCATAAATGGACAAAGGGACAAATGGACAAACCTTGCGCCCGCTTCGTAGTAAGATCATTCCGGTGACCTTGTAGAGACTCCCGAGCCAATCCTCAGGATTATACGAAACGCGTTTGCATTTCACCTTTATTGTAAGAGGCAGCCGAAATGTTGTCAACAGAAAAAACGAACATTTCGGCGTAAAAATGAATTTTTGTTCGGATGAATTGCCCGGCAGGCGAAACGGCCGAGCGAGAATTCGCTGTAGTGCACGGCGGAATCGTACGCCAACGCTCTCGGACCGTTGTATGCCCAGCGTTGCATCAACCTTTTATACAACACTAGTGTCCATATCCGCACTTTTGCCGTTCTAGGGCCGGTTCGCTCCGCATGGGGCGTTATATCCGCACTTTTGCCGTTATACGCCACTAGCGTTGCATCGAGATCAGGAGAAACAAGATTGATGCAACGCTAATATTTAAATTTTTTGTGAAAAAGCACATATAATTTTCTCGAAACTCGATTTTTAAGCGATTATATATGAAAAACCACATATATTTGGCATGGGTTTACAAATTTTCCGCAAATAAATGTGAAAAATCACATACATTTGTCGCAAACTCCGGTTTTTGAGAAAATGTATGTGAAAAAACACATAAAATTGCCGCGAACTATTCCCACTCGATCGTTGCCGGGGGCTTGGACGTGATATCGTAGATGACCCTGTTGACGTTTTGCACCTCATTTACGATACGGTTGGAAATTCGCTCCAGCACATCATAGGGAATGCGCGCCCAATCCGCGGTCATGCCGTCGATCGATGTGACGGCGCGAATGCCGACCGTGTAGGAATACGTCCGCGCGTCGCCCATAACCCCGACGCTGCGCATATCGGGCAGCGCGGTGAAATACTGCCAGATTTCGCGGTCCAGTCCCGCTTTGGCGATCTCCTCGCGCAAAATGGCGTCGGATTCCCGCACAATCGCCAACTTTTCTTCCGTCACTTCGCCCAATACGCGAATGGCCAAGCCCGGTCCGGGGAAAGGCTGCCGCCAGACGATTTCCGCAGGCAGACCGCATTCTTCCCCGACTTTGCGCACTTCGTCCTTAAACAGCGCCTTCAACGGTTCCACCAGCTTAAACTTCATATCTTTCGGCAAACCGCCGACATTATGGTGCGACTTGATCGTTTGCGCGGTTGCGGTCCCGCTTTCGATAATATCCGTATAAAGCGTGCCCTGGGCCAGAAAAGCGAATTCCCCCAGCGCGCGGCACTCTTCATCGAACACATGAATGAACTCGGCCCCGATGATTTTCCGCTTTTGCTCCGGATCCGCCACTCCCGCCAATTTGCTTAAGAAACGCTCCCGCGCGTCAACTTTAACGACATGCATATCAAACTTTGCGGAAAATGTCGCCATGACGCTTTCCGCTTCGCCTTTGCGCAACAAGCCGTGATCGATGAACATGCAGGTCAGTTGGTCACCGACCGCTTTATGCAGCAGCACGGCGACAACGGACGAATCCACGCCGCCGCTCAACGCGCACAACACTTTTTGCGTGCCGACCTGCGCACGGATATCGCGCACCGTGTCATCAATAAATGTTTCCATGCTCCATTTGCCTTCGCAACCGCAGACGTCAAACAAAAAGTTGCGGAGCAACTCGTTTCCGTATACCGTATGCCGAACTTCCGGATGGAATTGCACGGCGTACAGCTTTTTCTCCGGGTGGCTCATGGCGGCAATCGGCGCATCCGCCGTGCTCGCATCCACAACGAACCCGTCCGGAAGCACCGTCACATGGTCGGTATGGCTCATCCAAACTTGCTGCGAGCGTTCCAATCCGCGCGCAAGCGCGCAACCCGGCATAAATTCGACGACCGCCTTGCCATACTCCCGCTTGGCCGCAGGTACAACCTTACCCTGAAAATGCTGGGACATGAGCTGCATGCCGTAACAGATGCCGAGAACGGGAATGCCCAAATCATATACGGCGGGATCGACTTGCGGAGCATTTTCCTCATATACGCTGGCCGGACCGCCGGAGAAAACGATGCCGCGCGGATTTAATTTGGCGATCTCCCCAGCCGGGGTATGGTGCGGCAACAACTCGCTGTACACGCCGAGGTCGCGGATTCTTCTGGCGATCAATTGATTGTACTGGCCGCCAAAATCCAATACAACAACAAGTTCCGATGGTTTGTTCATAAATGCCTCCGCATTTTTGTCCGAATTTAATGTGACCATTATATCCATTCGGATTTGCCAGCGTCAAGCGCGCCCCATGGCATCCCATGCTTTTTCACGCAGCCCGGCAATCGTAATTAAATGTTATCCTCCAAAATTGGCTCTTCACCGTATGTTTTTCCTCCGTCAACAACAATGACCGATTCGCCGCTTGATTCAAATCCGCAATCATCCGCCCCCGTAACGGGCCGCTTCATACGACCTGGCAAATTCGGCCAAAGCCTTTTTTCGCTCCGCATCGCGGCAATCGATACGCAGCACGTATTCCCTGATTGTCTGACCGGGCTGAATCTCGCCGTATTTGCGCATCATTTTTTTCCACTCGCGTTCCCAATATTTTGTCCGCATTCTCCGCGCGGAAATGGCCGCCGCGCTTTGCACGGCGCGTTTGCGAGCAAACTTGCGGCGCAAACCATGGACGGCCGCCCATAAAAGCAAAATCCCGGGAATGCCGGCCAAACCTCTGGCGATCGCAGGCTTTTGCAGATCGGCTTCGCGGATGAATTGCAGCCACCAATGCCCGATTGCGTCAACTGTAATGGCGGCTATAGCGCGAACATTCCAATTGTCGCCGGCGTTTGATATTTCTGCCCCATAGGCGGCAGGCCCTATATCCGAAGCCGCGGCATTTTGTGCGATTGCTCCGTCTGCTTCCCTCTGCCGATCCGGTATAGCGTGCCGATCAGCCGGTTGATGCCCGCTTTCCGGCAAAAAACCCGGCGTCGGTTCAAACGGTACCCAGCCAATCCCGGCAAAATATGCTTCCACCCAGGAGTGCGCGTCGCTGTTGCGCACGGTTACGATCAACGCGTCTCCACCGTAACCGGTTATTTCTCCCGGGGCATAGCCCTTCGCCCAACGCGCCGGAATGCCCGCAGCCCGCAGCAAAACGGTCATCGCCGTGGAAAAATGGTCGCAGTACCCTTGCTTCTGTTCAAACAAAAACCGGTCGACAAAATCTTCGGACTTAGCCGGGAAACCGTTGCCCGCCAGGTCATAACGGTAATTGTTCCGCAGAAATTGTTGAATCGCCAGCGCTTGATCGTACGGATTGGTCAACCCCGCCGTCAAACGTTGCGCCAATTCCCTGACGCGGGCGGGCAGTTCTTCGGGAAGCTGCAGACCGTATTGCCGGATGTCCGGCGGAATCTGTCCTAAACTTTGGCGCAGCAAGTCGGGGTCGTTGGGCGGCGCGTACACGGCCAGCTTATAATAAGCGGCGGCATAACCGGCAGCGGCGAAAGTGACGCGCGCGTCTTGTTTCCCCGCTTTCAGTTTGCCGGACATGAGCAGCTTCCCGCGATCGTCGGCGGCAGCCAACAGGCGCGCGATTTCCCCGCCCGCAAACAGCGGCATATCCGCTTGCGGCTTTTCCACCATGATTTCCTGGGTAATCATGGCGGACTGTCGCAGCGCCTGACCAACCGGCAAATCGCTGAACAAGCCGTATTCCGCTTCATTCGCCAACCCCTCCCAGCCTTTGCCGGTATAGACGCTCTTTGTTTCTCCGCGCCAAAAGGTAAGCCGATTTGTTTTCGCCAAAAAGGCAACTCCGTCGTCAAGCGTAACGGCGCCGCCCAAGCTGCCGTCATCATTGCCGTAGCCCGACAGGCTCGCCTGATGAACGGCGGATTTTTCCGGCCAATCGAGCCTCGGCGCGTTCCAATCGGCGAAATGGAGCGCTGCCAACAGCCTGTCGTCGGCATGCGCTTTTACCCCGCTCGCGAATATGGTCCCGGCCAACACGATTAGCGCGGCGCAGAAAACTCCCGACGCCAGCCAGCGCGCATAAGCTGCCGTGCGGCGCGAAAATACGATCCCGTACCGATCGGTCAAACCGGGCACAAGCACCACCGCAGCCAGCACAAGCCCCGCCGCGACGACGCGGATCGCAGCGGCGGCCATATTCATGCCAGCCCAAATGTTTAATGCCGTAAGGTAAATAAAAGTTGGAAGGACAAGCCACATCACGCGTTTTTTTTGGACGACAACGGCATAAGCGACCGACAGGAGCAGCGCCGTTCCCAACAAGAACATGAACGTCCTGATTTCCATGCTTAAATCGGGCAGATTCCCGCGCAAAAAATTGGCGGCGTCGCGGGACAACAGGACAAAGATTCGCTGCCAGTCAGCGGGGCGCAAGAGATCATAAGCAAACAGATGCAACGTAACACCCGCGCAAACGGAAACTTTCGTCAGCCATTCCACGCCGGATGACAATTTCAAGAGATCAATCGCCAGAAACATCGCCACCGCCCCGATCAACGGACCGACCATATATAACCGGGTTATTTCCGGTATGGCCGCAAGCGGCCGCAACCATTCGGCGGCAATCACAAAGACGCCCGCGGCAACCGGCATCCGTTCAAACAAAGCCAATCCGGCCTGCGGTTTCTCCGCCATGCCCGCCACCTCCCATGGCCCATTGCCTTTTTCCCGCGGCCGAATATACTTCGGCAGTCCGCTTCTTCCCGGCATAAACGAATCTTTGCAACAACTGCCGTTCCCGCTGCGCAACCAAAGAAGCGCCGCTCACCCAAACAAGCGAAAGCGGCGATTCGCGCCGCTCCTGCCACGAAGCTGCGGCGCGCAGCGTTTCCTCATCCAGCCATGCCGTGAACAGTACAACAGCGGTTTCTTCCGGCAATCTTCGCCGCATTTCGGAAAAAATTCGCGACAGTGACGCTGTTTTATCCGGTGCTATAAGCGCCAGCCTGCGTTCCCGGTCATGCGCGTAGCCGGGAGCGCGCAGCAGATCGCGCCGGTAATGCTTGTCCGTGCAGACCATAGTTGCGGCTAACCGCGCGTTTGCCGCCGCCAGTGAAAAGCCAAGCGCCATCCGCACGCTCGCTTCGAACGCGTGCGGTTCCTTATGCTCTTCCCTCCCGCGCGCGGATGCGTCCAGCACCACAAGCAGGCGATTTTCAGCCGGTTGTTCCGCAACTTTGGCATGCAGCTTGCCCGTTTTGGCGGACGCCCGCCAATGAATCCGACTGAGCGGATCGCCGGCGGCAAACAGGCGCACTCCATTGGCTTCGCCGTCAGGCATATGCGCGCCAACCGGGCGCAGACCGGCGGCCGCGGCGCCGCAATCTGCGCCGCCTGCCGGAACAAAGAGCGGCTTGGGCACAGCCAAAAAGGCATCGCGCAACTCCACTTTTTGGCTGATCGTGACAAACCCAAAGAAATCGCCGGCAATCAGTTCAACCGCGCCAAACCGCCATTCTCCCCGCTCTGTGGGGCAAAGCCGGTAGCGGACGGCAAACTCCCGTTGAAACCATGGCAGGCAAAAAGCATGAAAGCGTTCCGTTTTCGCGGTTCGCTCATGGCGGCAGCAATCGCGCACAACCACCCAAATAAACGGAAATCCCGCTTTACGGCGAATGTGAACGAACGCGTCAAGTTCGTCCCCGCACGCAATACTTGCGCAAGGCAACTCGCGCCGCGCATGGATGCCTGAGATGCCGAAAACGCAGACGAATACGGCAAAAATAAGCAAGATCGTCAAAATGAAAAATGCAGGGATGCCCGCTTCCGCGCCCGCGCCGAATCCGAGGAAAGCCGAGACGAGCCACAAGAAACAAGGAAGGACGAGCCCGCGCAACCGTAATTCCGACTTCATTCCCACACGCCCACCGTCCTGTTCGCCCTCCTGCCCGAACCTTCATGGCGGCGCATCAGCCCGAAATCCTTGCCGCCAATGTGCGGCACGGCCGTTTTTTGCACCGCCTCGCGCAGAATGTCATCCGCCGTTTTCCCGTCCATTTCCGCTTCCGGCCGCAACATCAAACGATGGGTGAGCACATCGGGCGCAAAATACAACACATCGTCGGGGACGACAAAATCCCGTTCATGCATCCACGCCCACGCCTGCGCCGCCTTTAAAAGCGCGCCCGAACCGCGCGGGCTTACGCCCAGAAGCACGTCTGGATGAATTCTCGTTTGCTGCGCCAAATGCACAATCAATTGTTTGATATCCGCGTCAACAAAAACGGAGCGGACGGCAAGCTGAATCTCCCGCCATTCTTCAACGGCAATAACGGGCTTAAGCCGCGAAACGGGATGTTCCGCGCTGATCAGATCGAGCATATCAACCTCTTGTCCGCTCTCCGGATAGCCCATTTTTAAGCGCAGCAAAAATCTGTCCATTTGCGCTTCCGGCAGCGTTGACGTCCCCAATAAATGCGGCGGATTTTGCGTTGCCACGACGATAAACGGATCAGGCAGCGGATACGTGCCGCCGTCCACCGTGACGCATTTTTCCTCCATGCACTCCAGAAGCGCCGATTGCGTTTTCGGCGACGCGCGGTTGATTTCATCCGCCAGGACGATATTCGCCATCACCGGCCCTTCGCGAAAGACAAACTCTCCCGTTTTTTGGTTATAGACGGATGCGCCGATAACATCTCCGGGCAGCATGTCGGAAGTGAATTGAATCCGTTTGCAGGTGCAGCCGAACGTTGCCGCCAGCGCCCGCGCCAGCATCGTCTTGCCCACGCCGGGCACGTCTTCCAGCAGAATGTGGCCCCCGCACAAGAGCGCGGTAACCGACTTTTCTATCATTTCGGTTTTGCCTACGATTACTTTTTCCACATTGCGCACAATTTGCTTGATGATTTCATGCGGCCTATCAAACATGCCGCCAAACGCCAATTCGGGGCGCATTTCACCAACTCCCTCAAGTCGCTCAAGGTCTTCCTTTCTAGCATTGCCAAAGAAAAACACAAATAAACCGGGAGCGTTTTGTCTTATGCAAGTCCCCGGTTTTCTATGAAGCTTATGATCTATTGCCGTGGCGCGCTTTTATCGCGCAACTCTATCATTCCAGTACCGCGGCTAATTTTGACAGATACGATTTCACAGTCGAATAGCTGAGCGGCCAGGCGAAGCGAAATCCGTACGCGCCCCGCTTCCAATTTGATCGCGCCCGTTCTCACTGCAATTTCCGGCATTTCCGCCGTCTTATCGAAAAATTCCCCGTCCAGCGGACGCAATTGCCAATGATGCCGCCCATATATGAGCGTGGCCGTTTTCGAGAATTGATTCCAGCCGATATCCCCGTCCAACCAGTCGGACAAATCTTTTAGCGGCACATAAAAATGCCCGTTTTGCAGCGCAGCCTGCCGCAAGTTCAATGTTTTGCGCTGTGCGCCGTCGTGCCAAACGAGGTTTAAACACGTCGGCGATTTACTCTCGGATTTACTCTCGGATTTACTCTCATGATCGGCTATCGCCGCCAACATATTCCGGAAATCTGCCGCTGTCACGTTGCGCGGCGGTATTTTGGGGCCCAACGGGAAGTGGACGGGCCGTACTTTTTCATTGAGCGCGGCAAAATGGTAGCCCTTCTCTTTAAAAAAGCGGATAATATCCGGCAGCGCTTTGACGGACTCGGCATGTCCCGCCCCGTCATGCAAAAGGACATGCACCTCCTTGGGGAACGGCCCTTTTTTGACGTTGGCCACAATCTCCGCCGCCGGAACGCCTTTACGCTGCGAGTCGCCGCTGTCGATATTCCAATCGTATACCTCGTATCCAGCCTGATCGAGATAGTAGAAATAAAAGGCGTCAAAATGGTTGTACGTTCCTCCCGGCGCCCGCAAAAGCTTCGGCCGAACGTCGGCAACCCGGGCGATGATCGCCTCGGTGCGCTGAATTTGCTCCCAGAAGTCGGCGAAATCCCGATAAATCTCCGCATATTGATGATTAAACGTATGGTTTCCGAGCGCATGGCCTTCCCGCACGATCCGCCTGATTGCATCCGGATGGGACTGCGCGTTATTCCCCAGCACAAAAAAAGTCGCCTTGATTTTTTCTTCTTTTAAAATATCCAAAACTTCCGGCGTCAACGCGCTCGGCCCGTCGTCAAACGTGAGATAGACGGTCGGTTGCTCGGGATGTGCGAACGTTTTTGGCGACGGCGGCAGCTTCTCTTGCTTCAGTTCCAGGTAAACCGCGTTTTGCCCGGCGCCATTGGCGGCCGCCCCGACAGCGGCAAATCCAAATATCAGCCAAAAAGATAACATTGCCCCGCAGAGCAGTTTGCTTGTTTTGCGAAAATGTCCGTTCATATGAAAAGCCCCCATATATTTTGGCGAAACATGCTTCGCTAGAATATATGGGGGCTTTGGCAGCGATATGACTTTTCTTATGCGTGCGATATGCGCGGCATCGGCATGTTCCTGCCTTACTGCGCTACTTTTACCCAAGCGCCTTTCTTATCGGCAGAGGCGATTTCCGCCTCCACAATCGCGATGCTGTCCATCGTGCTGCGCGGATCCGCCTTCGTAACGGGCTCATTGTTGCCGAGCGCCTCAACGAAATATTTTAACTCGTAATAGTACCCCATATCCGGGGGAAGGTCGACGATAAAACCGGGGGCAGCTTCCGGATTGACTTTCAAAACATTGCCCTGGAACACGATGTTTCCGTGTTCAAAGTTGACGCGAAAGCCCATCTCAAAGCCGTAATCGCCCTGCAGGGTCCAATCGGCCTGCGCGTTCACCACTTTCCCATCCGCATACTTGTAATGCGTGGACACTACATCGTAGCCGCTGCCGGGTATCACGACGCGCGCCTGCGTAGAAACTTCTTCCGGTTTGCCGAACAGCCAGTTGACCATATCGGTGTCATGGACATGCATATCCAGCATGGCGCCGCCGCTTTTTTCTTTCTGCGTAAGCCAAGCTCCCCATGTTGGCGTACCGCCGCCGCGGTAGAAATAGCCGCTGATGGCGTTGCCGTAAGTGCCTTTCTCGACAACCTCTTGCAAATATTCATACGCCGGCCAGAAGCGCAGACATTGTCCGATCATCAGCGTCTTGCCGTTCTGTTCGGCCGCCCGCACCATCTCTTCGCATTCCCTGACCGTGAGCGCCATCGGCTTTTCGCACAAAACATGCAGCCCCTTGCGCAAACATTGCACGGATACATCGCGGTGCAAAAAAGTCGGAAGCGTAATGTCGACCATATCCAGTTGCTCTTTTTCCAACATTTCTTGCAACGATACATATTTGGCAAACCGGCTGAAATCGATTGCCGAAGAACCGGCGTCGATGTTCCCGCCGGAAGATTGCCCGGACAGCTTGTTTTGATCGATATCGCACAGCGCCACAACCTGAATGGGCAACCCTTCCTGCTCCAAACGAAGATAGTTTTCCAGGTGCGCCCTGCCCATAAAGCCCAATCCGATAAGCCCGATTTTGATCATCAGCGTTTTGTCCTCCCCAGGATGGCGTCCATAGAAGCCGAAGTATTGTAAACAATTTGCGTCGTAAAATGCGTATAAGGCGGGATCATCTCGGCGGTCACGAAATCGTCGTAGCCGACTTCCTTGAGCGCCTTCACGACTTCAGGATAGTTCACGTCGCCGGCGAGCAAATCGACAAAGCCGGACAATCCGCCCGACTCGCGCCGGTAGTCTTTGAAATGGACTTTCTTGATCCGCTTGTTCAAGATGCGGATCCAATGCTCGGGATAACCGGAATAAACAACATTGCCGACATCAAAATAAGCCCCGACATAGTCCGAGTTGATTTGGTCGATAAAGTTCCGCATTTCAAGCGGCGAAAGCAAAAACTTGTTCCAGACGTTTTCAATGCCGATCGCGACCTGATGCGCTTTGGCCTCTCCGGCAAGCCGCGACAGCGCCTCCAACGCGTAGTCGTAAGCCCGGTCGTACGGGACCACCTCGGAATTCGGAATAAAGTCGACGCCGACCGCCCCCGGAACGACAAGAATCGTATCGACGCCAAGTATGGACGCGAACTCCAACTGTTTTTTCACAATGGACTGCGCTTTCTCGCGAATTTCCGCTTTGCTGCTCGTGAGCGAATAGTCCCAATACAATCCGCTTGCCAGGCTGGACAGCGCAATCCCCGTATCCTCGGCCAGTTTTCTGTACTCCTGAATTTCTTCGGTTGTGCTTTCCAGACTTAATTGCCCTGTTTCGTTCAAAGCCAGTTCGATTCCGTCGAATCCGGCGTCTTTGGCGATTTTGATACAATCTGCGATTTTGGCATTTGGGGGAAACGACCAGATGTTGATGCCTTTTTTCATACACATCTCCTCCTAAACGCCATTTTAATAGGAATGGAGCGATTCGCCTTTATGCAAAAAGCCGTTTTTTTTGCAATTTTGATATGTTAAGATGATTTTCAAACAAGGCCTGAAAGGATGACTGCCGTGAAGTTTGAACGGCTGACGCTTGCCGAATCGTTATCGATCCGCAAGCTGATTTCATTCCATTATTTCGAATACGCAAAAGGGTATATGTTCCCGGGAGAGCAGCATGACTTTTGGGAATTTCTCTATGTGGACAAAGGGGAAGTGGAAGTCCGCGCCGACGAGCGCGTCCTTGAGCTCAAGCAAGGCATGATGATTTTCCACAAACCGCTGGAATTTCACACGGTTTATGTCGATCAGGCGCATAAGCCGCCGAATCTCATTGTGATCGCATTCGAGTGCGTATCGCCGTTTATGAACCATTTGGAAAATAAAGTGTTGGCGCTGGGAGACCGGGAGCGCAATCTGCTTTCGGAAATTTTGCAGGAAGGCTTTCAGGCGTTTATTCCGCCTTTCGACAACCCGGCCGTGCATCGCTTATCGCGCAATCCGAACGCGCCGTTTGCCGGCGAGCAAATCGTCAAATCATCTCTGGAAATGCTCTTGATCAACTTGATTCGTCAGCAAATTGCGAACTCCGCAGGACAAGAACCGCGCAAGCTTTCCTCCATGCAGCAGGAAAAAACCGAGCAGCGCATTGTGCGGCAAATTACCGCCTATATGCGGAATCATCTCGCCGAGCCGCTGTCGCTTGACGATCTCTGCCGGGAAGTGCATTTGGGAAAAAGCCGCTTAAAAGAAATCTTTAAAGCGCAAATTGGCACCAGCGCATTTGATTATTTTAAGCGGCTTAAAATTGCCGAAGCGAAAACCTTGATCCGCGAAGAACAGTACAATTTTACCGAAATTGCCGCCAAATTGGGATACGGAAGCATCCATTATTTCTCCAAAGATTTTAAAAAGGCGACAGGCATGCCTCCTTCCGAATATGCGCGTTCGGCAAAAGCGCGCGCGCAACTTTAAGGCGATCTCGCCCCTTCATTGCGCTATGTCCCGCTTCGCCATGTCCTGATTATGGAAATTCCAGTTTTGCGTTTCGATCGAGATCACGTGGCTGTTCCTTCTGATGTGCTCAAGTGATTGCGGCAGTTGCTCAAGCGTTTTCATTTTGATGCTGAATTTGGCTTTCATGACGGTCCGGGCGTCATCCGCGCGCGCCGCCGATTCTTCCGGCTTGATATTCACATTCACCACCTGAATATCATGCTGCCCGAACAGGTTGGATATTTCCCCGAGCGACTGCTCGCCATCGTAATAGCAAATCACGACATCCTGCTGTTTTTTGTTGCGCAGCAAATTTTTCTCCAGTTTGTTTAAAACGAACAGACTGATGAGCACCATGACCGTTGACAATACGGCTACATAATAGAAACCGGCGCCCACGCACAGGCCGATCGCCGCCACAACCCAAATCGACGCGGCCGTAGTCAAGCCGGATACGATCGAGCCGTTGCGCATAATTGCCCCGGCGCCCAAAAAGCCGATGCCGGAAACCACTTGCGCCGCCAACCGCGCCGGGTCAACCCGCACGTTCAGTTCATTCACAAACTGGTTGAATCCATAAATCGACAAAAGCATAATGGCGGAAGATCCGATACATACCAAAATATGTGTTCTTAGCCCGGCGGCATGATTGTTCCATTCCCGTTCGAAGCCGATTACGCCGCCCAGCGCAGCAGCCGCCAATATGCGCAAAGTTAAATCCCACATGCTGATTTGCCAAACATTTTCCATCTCATGCATCACCCTTCTGTGTCGATAATAAAAAAACAGCGTTGCCATCCGGCCCCTTTTATTAGCCGCGCCCCGAATATGAAAAAGACGCAAAGCATACCCCGACATCGATTCCTCCTAAAAGAGAAGGAGAATTGTCTTTCGGGTTGTCTCCACGTCTCCACCCAAGACATTCGCATTTGATTAAATTCTTGCTTTCATCATAACACGATCCGGGCCAGGCAACAATCGCCGGGTTCATTTACCGGCAAGCTTTTTGATTTCATTAAGCACTTCCGCAACATGCCCCGCGACCTTGACTTTGCGCCACTCTTTCACCAGCGTGCCGTGTTTGTCCACGAGAAACGTCGAGCGCTCCACGCCCATATACTTTTTGCCATACATGCTTTTCTCTTTCCACACATCGAACAATTCGCATACCTTATGATCGGTGTCGGCCAAAAGCGGAAACGGAAGTCCGAACTTGGCGGCAAATTTCTCATGCGACTTTACCGGATCGGGACTTATGCCGAGCACAACGGCGCCCGCGCCGGAAAAATCGGCATGCGCATCGCGAAAATCGCACGACTCTGCCGTACAGCCGGGTGTCATGTCCTTCGGGTAAAAATAAAGCACCACGGGCTGCCCGCGAAAACCGCCCAGCGATATTTCGTTTCCGTTCGAATCCGGCAGCGTAAAGTCCGGCACCGGTTGTCCAATTTGCACTTGCGCCATTTTCCCGCACTCTCCTTCAAAACAAATTTACTCAAGCAAACACTGGTCAATGTACGCCTCCGGGGTAAATACGGGCACATATTTGCGGGCGATTGCGGCGAAAGCGGAATCGCGCGTGATCAACTGTCCGTCCCGCCCTATGGCCTGCGCAAGAATGAGGCTGTCGAAAGGATCCAGGGATTCCTCGCATTGTAGGGAGTTTGCTTGTTGTACATCTGCTGCCTCCGGTGCGATCCATGTCATGATGAGCTGCAGCCGCCGCAAATCGGATTCAATCTCTTCTTGGGGCCAACGTTTTTTTCTTCTGAGCGCGTAACGAACTTCCATCAAAGAGATGAAACTAAGCTCGTTTTGGATCGCCTTCCGCTCGCCCAATTCCAAAATTGTCGCAGGCGCCACCCACAACGGCTTGCCGGAAATAGTTTCTTGTTCGGCGGTCAACCAGTTGATGACAACATCGCTGTCAAGAATCAATTTTTCCATATAAATGTTCCCTCAACGCCCGAAGCCTTGCATTTTCTTCTTCCCGTTCCCGCTCATCCGTTGCCGCGTATTTCCCAAGCAGCTCCCTTACCAGACTTGGCTCCGGTTTTGCCGCGGTCTTCCGTATTTTCCGAATTTCCAGCCGCTCTCCTTGCCAAGTCAGTTCCAACTGGTCTCCCGGTTGAAAATTAGCCGCTTCGCGAATCTTCTTCGGGATGACCAATTGCCCTTTTGAAGACAATGTGGAATACTCCGGCATACGATTGCCTCCGTTCCATATTTGCTCTTCTTACTTTTATCATATGAAATTCCAAAAAGTAAGTCAACTTTTCTTGTTCAAGTCCGCCAATGCAAGTCAAGAATCGGAGGCTTCGCTTTTTCTTTTCAATTTTGTCGCGTACGGCAACCGCCAAAACCGGCAGATGTTTAAATGGAACAAGCCCATATGGCGAATATATAATATATTTTGGAAAGACCACCGGCCGGGGTCCTTCTAATATTCTCAGCACACATAAGGAGAAGGGGGATTCACTTGAAGAAGTCATTGATCATCGGTCTTTCTGTCTTATTCATGTTCAGCGCACTTTTACTAAGCGCTTGTTCATCAGGCAAAGACGCCGGAAATTCAAGCACTTCCGCGAAAACTACAAACCAACCTTCTGAAAGCGCCAACAATTCATCATCACCGGCGCCTTCCGCCACCGATGCGGATCCGTTCGGCGGTTGGGTGGAAGGCTTGCCGAAAATCGAAGCTCCGGCAGGCTTTGATTGGAAACAGTTTGCCGGAACAACCCTGAACGTCATTACGGAAAATACGCCTCCCTCATCAGGCCTTGCGGCCAACATCGACGTATTCGAAAAAGCTACCGGTATCAAAGTGAATATCGAGCAGAGCAACCTTAACGAAGTCGTCGAAAAAGCCGGCCTCGATTTTAATGCCCGCAACGACAATTACCAAATTATATATGCCGATCCGTACCAGATTTTATCGAGAATGTACAAAAACTTCGTCGACTTGAATACGCTCAACAACGATCCGTCCCTGCCGCACATTCCCGGCGGCACAGACGACTTTATCCAGTCCCAGCTTATCGCGGACGGTTATATGGGAGACAAGGACCATCTGTACGCGCTGCCTTACGATAATCCGACGATGATTCTGGCCTACCGCACGGACGTATTCGCCAAATATAAAGACCAGTTCATGAAAGACAAAGGGTATGACTGGACTCCGGGGCCTGACATGACTTGGGATCAATATTATGAAATTGCTTCCTGGATCAACGAAAAAGTAAAAGAAGGCGTCATCACGGAAGTCAAGTACGGAACCGGACATCAGGCAAAACAACACGATTCGCTGATGAACGATTTCAGCAATATATTGGCGTCCTACGGCGGAGATTATTTCCAGGCCGAAAATCTCGGCAGCATCGGCACCACGAAGCCGGGAAAATCGTTGCTTGACTCGCCTGACGCGATCGCGGCTGCCGAATTTTATAACAAGCTGCTGAAACAAGCCGCTCCCGGAAGCACGACCTGGGATTGGTCGGGACTCGCCGAAGCTTTTGAAGCCGGCCAAATCGCCATGATCCCGGAATGGCACGAGTTTGCCGCCTCGTTCGAGGACCCGAACATATCCAAGGTCGCCGGCAAAGTCGGCTGGACCATTCTGCCGAAAGGACCGAAGGCCCGCGGCAACATGTACGGCGGCACCGGTATCGGCATCAACAAGTATATATCCGAAAAAGAACAGAAAGCGGCCTGGCTGTTCCTGATCTGGGCGACTTCCCCGCAAGTGCAGTATCAAATACTGAACAACGGGGCAACACCTACAAGATATTCGGTATATAATTTGCCGGACATTAAAAAGGCAATATCCGATCCGAATTCCGCCGAAGCCAAAAAGCTGCCTCTTGCTTCATCGTTAAGCGCGGTGCAGGAAGCCTGGAAAGAGGGCAACGTCTATATGCGGCCGAAAATTCCAATGTGGCCGCAGGTGGATACGATCGTCTACACGGAACTTTCCAAGATGCTCGCGGGCCGGGAAACCCCTGCGGAGGCAATGAAACAAATCGCCAAGCAAAGCAACAAACTGACCGGCAACTAAAAGATTCGGGTAAAGCGGGTTATCCGGTTGGCGGTAACCCGCTTTATTCGCCTTACTTGCTTGTGGAGAGGAGAATGCATTCATGTTGCAGGCAGCAGAAAATCACAGAAAAAAAGCGAAACATAACCGTACGGAATTCTGGATGCTTTTCCCTTCCATGATCGTACTCGCGGCTATCAGCATTTTCCCGTTTATTTTCATGATCTACGCCAGTTTTATGAACTATACTTTCGGCATCAACGAGCCGCAATTTGTCGGCTTTCGCAATTGGACAAACATATTTACCGACGCAACCTTTTGGCATTCCTGGGGAAGAACCGCAATCTATGCCGGCGCCGGATTAATCTTGCAATTGGTTATGGGCGTCGCGATGGCCCTTTTGCTTTATCACATCCCGAAGGCAAGAAATTTCTTTGCCACGATGTGGATGCTGCCGTTATTTGTCGCTCCGATCGTTACGGGGCTTTTATGGCGTTTTTTGCTTGACCCCACCTACGGTCTCTACTATTGGCTCCTCCATCTGATCGGAATGAAAGCGC
>DASVDB010000175.1 GCA_036381315.1 Bacilli bacterium
GGCGACGAGAGAAAAGATTAGCGAAAGGCTTACGGCAAGCGGCGCTTTATTGGAGTTTTCCCGCGCCGCCGCATCCGATTTCGTCCGAACCATCGTAACGGAAGCGGGGGTATCGGAGTCTTCCGCTCCCGCCCATTCCACCGTAGAATGATCGCTGTACGTCTGAATCGCCTTCCAAACCAATTTCCCGGCAGTGCTGCTTACCTTGCCCTGGATGTTGAACTCCGCAAATTCCGTTACGGACAAGCCTCTTCCAACGGCAGTCCAAACGATGGCGGTAATTTTCCCGTTTTCGTCCTTGACCAATTCATATTTCCAGCCATCTTTCGGCTCCACCCTGCTGACGTCCACATCCTCGGGAATTTTCAGTTCTACCTTGACGGTATTGCCGTCTTTCTCGCTTGGCACCCTTACCGTAAATTTTTCATATGCTCCCTGCATCGTTTCGCCGGGATAAACTTTGACGTGGGCAAATGCCGTCCCCCCGAGTGCCAGAAACAGGCACACGCATCCGATCAGCGCTGCCGACATTTTGCGCATCTGCGTTTCGCTCCTTTAAAATAACAGGTCTGTTTTATAGTAAATGGACTGGTTATCATCGTTGTCCAACACGACGAACTGCAACTGCCATTTTCCTTTAAGCGGGAAAAATGCTCCTTTGCCTACATAGTCATAGCTGTAAAGCGAAGATTTTTGCAACCGGATCGGCACGGAAATCGGCGCTAACTTCGGCTTGCCCAAATAGCGCGCGTATACCGCCACCCGTTTCGGCGGCGTGTTGGCGGCGAGCGTCCTGACCGTCACATGCATTTCGTTGGCGACGCCGGGCTGATTGGGTTTCAATGCGACGTGAAACAACATGTCTTTGCCGCTCCATTGCCAGTCCTGCGGTTTGTTTGCCGGATACGGCGAAGAAAAGACAAGCCCGCCGACAACCAGCACAATCGCCGACATAAGCAGAAAATCGCGCAGCAGAAAGCCGTAGAGCGGCTTTTGATCGCCTGCCGCAAGCAGCTTGCGCAGGAAGAAGGCCGTAACGATTACCAGAATATACAGCGCGATCTTGGCAAACAGCAGCCAACTCCAGGTTGTTCTGCCGACAGTGGCCATACCGGGCAATAGGGTATGGGCCAGAATGACACCCGATACGGCCAAAACGAACATTCCGATCAACGCCGTACGGGAAAACGGACGGATAAACCGCTTCATGGCTGCCGTTTCCTGTTTCCAAAACAGCACGATCACGAACAGTCCGCCCGCCCAGATCGCGGCAAACGCCACATGCAGCATGTCCATGGGCAACGCCAGCCAGTTGCGCTGCGCCGCAACCGCATGCCCGGCAGCCGCTTCCGCCGCCCAGGCAGCTATTAACCAAATAAAGTTGGCCGCCTTCCACCGCATCGGCGTTAACAGCAGCAAAACGGACACGGCAAGCAGAACGAGCAGGGAATGGCCATAAACGGAATGTAGCAAAACACTTGGCAATCCGCGCACGCCGGCATCTTTCAACATTGTGGAAATTTGTGAAACACCTGTAAGCATTACGGTCGCCAAAAACGCCGCCTTCAAGATTCGAAGCCAATACCGCTGCCGTCTTAGGTTGGCGAGATCATCCAGCTTTCCGCTAGCCAGCCAGAAAATCCAGCCGGTCAGAGTGAGCAAAGCAAAATAGTATAACGTGCGCGTCAGCCATAATGCGATATTTTGCGCTGCCGCCGTTATTGCCGATGATGCGGGTTGCGCGGGCGCGGCATTTGCCAGCTTTCCGATCGAGAAGACATAGGACTGCTCCACCGGATGGCCATCAGCCGAAATGACGCGGTATGTAACCGTATAAACGCCGTTAGGCAGCTTTGGCAGCTTGAGCGACAAACTTTTGTGATCGGGACTGATCGCGGCTTTTTGCGACGTTACCGATTTGCCACGGCTATCGATTACCTGCAAGGAAAATAAATCGGGATCCACGCGTTCGTTAAACGTGAGCTCAACCGACTGCGGCGCGGCGTTAAGCTCGCTGTTCGCAAACGGTGTCGCCTGTTCAAGCACCGCGTGGGCGGAAAGCGAAACATTAAAAAACGGAAGCGTCAGCATAAACATGACCGCAGCCAAAAGCAACCGAGGCATTTTCACAAGATCACCACATTCCCGAGCCAGCTATTTAGAATTACTATTGGTATTATTTTAAATTTTACTACTCGCCCAAACAATAGCGATTCGGGACAATGTTTTGAACAATTTATGACCAAAACGCCACATAACCGACAGCATTCGGTGCTGTCGGTTATGGCGGTTGACAGTATTAGCCGGCGCTGTTTTCTTGCCGGTCTCCGGCAGTTTGTTCCGGCTCGCCCGCGCTTGCTTGCTTTCTGGCCGCTTTCCATCCGTCAATTGCGCTTACCACCGAGCCTTTGGCTCTTGCGGCAAACTGCAACGTCTCTTCCTTGACATTTTGCAATATGTCCTGCGTCTTCCCGCTGACGGTTTGCACCTGTTGCGCGATATCCTCGCGCAGCTCGCGTCCGGGCTTGGGAGCAAACAAGAGGGCGGCCACGCTTCCGGCTATGCCGCCGAGCAAAGCCCCCAGCAGAAAACTTTTGCCTTTTCCGCTCATTTTGAACATTTCCCTTCCTCTCCTTCGCATGATCGATCGGTGGCGGATAGAGGCGTTCACCGAACGGTAGGCTTTTGCGTTCCCAAAATGAGCGCGAAAAATCCTTCGAGCGCCTGGATCGCGTTGCGGGCGCAGTCGCCCAAACGCCTGGCCGCGGCAAACGCGTTGTCCAACGCCGCCATTTTGTCTTCGGCATTGGCGGCGATACGGTTGGACGTTTGCAGCAGCCGCAACGTTTCCGCGGCGATTTCATCCGTGCGGGTGCGAATTTGTCCGATCGTTTCGCTTAGTTCAAGAATGGCCGATTTTAACGCAAAAATCGCCGGAATGGCAAAACCGGCCAGAACGACAAAGGAAAAAGCCGCAACAGCCAAACTCCATTCGAGCACCGCATATCCCTCCCCGTCAAAATATCGGGCATCCAAAATCCGCTGCGCAATAGACGAATGCCCATGTTCACCATATTATAGGCGGGAAGGCTCATCCGTGACACTCATTGCGGAAAATTTTTCAAGCCAGTTTTCCAGTTTCGCAAGCACTTCCTCGCAAGTTTCGCCGCGAAGATGCAGGGAATCGGGCCGATGATGCTCGATAGCGTATTCGTACCGCGGATCGTAGTAATAGCGCAGCAAATTGGCGACAACCCGAGCAAAGCGCTTCTCCCGCAAGTCGGCGGCAATTTGCGCGGCAATCGGGGTATGAATGCGCTCTTTGATTCTGGCAAAAGCGTCCGCGCAAGCATCCGCAAACTGATGCGGATCATAGTCGTGCAAAATTTGCTTTATCCGCTCCGCTTCCGGAACCTCAATGAACACATGGATGCCGTTCTCCTTGGCATCCATTAAAAATTGCGGGGCTACGCAATTGCCGATTCTTGCGCTCTCTGCTTCCATCAGAAAATATGGGCTGCCTTTCAATTCCTCCAGCCGGTGGAGCAATAACGAATCCAATGTTTTCTGGTTTGCCGGCTTGAGTCCGATGCCGCCGAAGATGGACCCGCGATGCCCGGCCATCGCTTCCAGGTCCACTACCGGATATCCTTTGGCGGCAAGCTGCCGCAACAGCCACGTTTTCCCGGTTCCGGTATAGCCGTTGATGACGATACACGTTTGAGTAAGCCTGTAATTGTCAAGCGTTTGCAGCACCCACTTGCGGTAAGCCCGGTAGCCGCCCGAAAGGCGCCGCACCGGCATGCCCATCAGGTCGAGCAGCGTCGCCGCCGTTTTGCTGCGCATTCCGCCGCGCCAACAGAACACCGCTTTTGGCCCCGGTATTTCCGCAAATTGCTGTATAAAGCGGGGCAACTTCGCCGAAACGATCTCCAACCCGCGCGCTTTTGCCGCATCGGGGCTTATTTGCGCATACAGCGTGCCAACCTCGGCGCGCTCGGCATCGTCAAACAGCGGGATGTTCAAGCTGCCCGGAATGGTCGCATTCGCAAATTCCCGCGGGGAACGCACATCGATGATTGTAAGTTCCTTCGCCCGGAATTTCTCCAGCATCTCTTCAACTGTGATGTCGCTGAACAAACCGTTTTCTCCTTTGCCAAACAGGTTAACCGATCACAACGATTTTGCCCGGATGCTCGGCCACCGCTTCGCCGATTTCCCACGCTTCAACGCCCGCAGCGCGCAACGCTTGCCGCAGCGCATCCGCCTGATCGTTCGCCACCGAAAGCAAAAGCCCGCCCGAGGTAACGGCGTCGCATAAAATGAAGCGGTCAAGCTCGTCCATTTTTTCCGGATATTCGACATAGCTTGCGAGATGGGCATAATTGTTTTTCGTGCCGCCGGGCACGCAGCCGGCCTCCGCCAATTCGCGCACACGCGGCAGAACCGGCACGCTTGCGCGGTGCACGCGCAAGCCGACGCCGCTAGCTTGCGCCATCTCCGCCGCATGCCCCAACAGCCCGAAGCCGGTCACGTCGGTTGCGGCATGCACGGCAAATTGCCGCATGATTTCGGCGGCCGTTTTGTTCAATGTGGTCATGACGCGCGTTACGCGGTCAATTTCTTCCGCGTGCAAGAGATCCTTCTTGATTGCCGTCGTCAGAATGCCGACGCCGATCGGCTTGGTCAAAATCAACCGGTCCAGCGGTTGCGCGCCCGCGTTCGTTTTCACCTGCGCCGGATGAACCGTTCCGGTTACGGCAAGCCCGAATTTCGGTTCGTTGTCGTCGATCGAATGGCCGCCGACAAGCACCGCCCCCGCTTCCCGCACCTTATCGCCGGCGCCGCGCAATATCTCGGCAAGCACCGACTTGTCCAACTTATGGATGGGAAACGCGACGATATTGAGCACCGTTAGCGGCGTTCCGCCCATCGCATATACGTCGCTAAGCGCATTGGCCGCGGCGATCTGGCCGAACGAATAAGGATCGTTGACGATCGGGGTAAAAAAGTCTACCGTCTGCACCAGGGCCAATTCATCGTTCAAGCGAAACACGCCGGCGTCGTCGCCCGTTTCCAGTCCGACGAGCAAGTCGGGGTGCGGCTCGGTTTTGGCCAGATTGCGAAGCACTTCCTGCAAGTCCGCGGGGCCGATTTTGCAGCCGCAGCCGCCCTTGCTGGAATAGTGTGTCAATTTGATTGTGTCCATCTCTCCTGATCCTTTCTACTGCGGGTTGCGATTAATTTTCGGTTATGTAGGTTTTGACGGCGGAAGCAAAGCCGGCAAGAACCGGCGGCAACGTTAGCGCAAGCCGATGCAGTTCATGGCTGTCCAGCGAATCGTAATCCTGCACGAGCGGTTTGCGGAAGCGCACCGCTGCCAACAATTGATCGGCGATTGCTGCCGGGAATATGTTCTCGTCGCGCAAGACGGTGATGATATCCTCATAGCTGCTTGCTTCCCGCATCAAATAACCGTCTATCATCAAGCTGCCGATATCCGTGACGGTTTCCACCGCCAGATGGATCGCCCTTTCCTGCGCCAACACCAGCACCGTGTCGTCAGCGTCCCATTGTTCCGCGATTTTTTCCAGCGCCGTGATAATGGCCGGAATAAACTGCAGGCGACGGTCAATTTGTTTGCGGTCTACGTAATACATGAATCCACCTTCTCGCGTTGCTATTTTTTGTTTTTAGACCTGTTTTTCAGTTTCAGCCAAGTGATCGTAATGATAAACGTGAGTACGATAACGGTGAAAATCGTAAATGTTTCGCCGATCTCTTCCAAGCCGTATACACTTCCTCTCCGCTCAACTTCAGGCTTTCAACCGGGCAATGACGGCCCACTTTCGTTCCGCCTTGCGACGGTACTTCGGCAGCTGCCGGTATATTTCCCGCGCTTCGCGGTAGGACCGTTTCGCTTCCGCGCTGCGGCCCAAACGGGCATAAAGATCGCCCAGCAACACGTAAGCCTCGCAGGACGAGGATTGCACCTCGCCGAACTTTTCCAGATACATGAGCGCTTTTTGCGGATCGTTGCCGGCAAAAGCTTCGCCCAGCCTGAGATAAGGTTCGCCATATGCAACCCTGGGATTCAGCGATAACGCCTTTAACATATCCGCTTCGCCCTGCGCCAGATTGCCGGTTTTCAATTTGCACAGTCCCAGTCCAAACCAGGCTTCCGCCGAGTCCGAAAGTACTTCGGTAATTTGCTCCAACAAGCTTTTGGCGGCGCCGTAACGCCTTTTCCTGATCAAAATCCGCGCAATTTCCAGTTTGTCCGAATTGTTGTGCGGATTAAGCCGCACGCTGGTATGCAATGCCGCAAGCCTTCGCGATTCCTTAAAAGGCTTCGTGATATCCGGAAGCAAACCGACATACCGCCTGTCGATCGCGTAAATAATGATCAAAAGCACCAAGAGCGCGATAAAAGGGCTACCCGTTATCCACCACAGCAACGAAAATATGGCGAGTTTTCCCATGACGCGACCCTCCCC
>DASVDB010000176.1 GCA_036381315.1 Bacilli bacterium
TCTTGCCGCTTTCTTGTTCCAGCGCGGTCAGAATTGCCTGCAGCACGGCTTCGTCGCCGCTGTTGCCAAATCCGTAAAACCCGGATATTACGACGGATTTTCCGCGTTGTTCCATCGCCGCCACAACCTCTCCAGCCATTCCCAAACAACAATCAGACAAATGCCGATGATAGCGCCGAACAAAACGCCATATCCGACGCGGATAAGTGAAATGACAAGCGGCGTATGGATATGGGCGAACGTATCGACAATCGACAGCTGGCCGATGACGCCGGCCACAAACAAATACAGGGCTTTCGGATATTTAACCGCCGCGTATGCGCCCAGCACAAAAAGCGGATGCGCAAACAAAAACTCCTTCGTGCGCGGGCGAACGTACAGCGTATTTTCCAAAAAGGAACGGAGCATCCGCTCCCATTCCGACGTTTGTCCGGCGTTGCCGGTTCTCGACATATAATATAACAGGCCGGCTCCCGCAATCATCGCGGCGAGCGCCCACCACACCTTGATGTTGGCCGTCAAAATCACGCGCGCTTGGGCGACAGCCTGCGAGAACCGAAAACCGTCGGCGAAAAACAAAAGATAAAGCAGGACAGCCGCGATGGGGAGCATATGCAACAGGCTGACGCCGCGAAATTGCTGAATTTGCAGCATATACACAACATTATTGAGCAAGCCGACGATGAGGGCAACGCCGGATAGCGAAATCGCCGAAGCCATGATGAGTAAGCCAGTTGCGCGGCGAATCCGGACGATTGGCGGCGGGATTTGCTCCGTGGCCGGCCGGCTACGGCGAAGCGCCTGAATCGCTTTAATCGCCGCAAGCGTGGCTGCGCATACCCCGACGCCAAGCGCGAGCGCCTGCAGCAAAAGGCCGGGGGCGACGACAACGAGTCCGGCTGCGCCGAGCAAGCCCAAAGCGAACAGCGCAAGGAAGAGCGAAGGGAAAAATTCCGCCAGTGCAAGCGCAATAAGCGCGACGGCGCCAACGACAACTACGAGCCGCAGCGGCTTTTGCCACGACGGGTCTGTTGCTTGCAGCGGATCCGCCTGGCCGATATGAAATCCTGCCGCTTGCAGCCGCTTGATCGCGCCGTCCGGTCCGGTCAGGCTATCGTACAAATTGTCGAGCGGGTTGGTAAATTCCGCTTTGTCCGGATTTCTGCTCGCTTCCGCATTCAAATAGATCATGCGGATATTCCGATCCTTTGCGGCCAGGATATAACGGTCGGCCAACCTGTCGGCAGGCTGACCGGCCTCTCCTTCCAGCACCGAATGCAGTCTAATCACGCGGTAATCCGTCAAATAGGCCAGTTCCCCGCTACCTGACTGCGGCGTTTTAATGCTGACCGGTTCGATGATGACCTCGCCGATGCCATATTTTTGCATCAAGCTGGCCATCGCCGGCACAGCGTGATCCGTATAGCCGGTCACGCGATCGCCGGAAAAAATCACCCATTTTACGCCATTTTGCGCAAATTGCGCGAGCATTTTTTCCATACGATCCCGGTTAAACGGACGATTGTCCGACAAACGCGGAACGATGTCAAAACCTTTTTCATGCAGCGCATTTAGCGCAATCGGGTCCGGTTCCAGCGGCTTCATGACACTTTCATCAAACGGCAACGGTATCTTCAAACCCGGTCGATTTGCAACGGTCCAGGGTTGAACTTGCACGCCATAGTCGGCAAAACCCGACTCGATAACCGGTGTAAGCGATTTGGCGGAATGGGCATCGCTAAATAGCACATATGTCGAATTATTCGTAGGGGAAACTGCCGTTCCGGCCAGCAAGGCGGCTTCCCGTGCAGAATACAAGGAAATTTCCCCGCTCAAACGAAAGTCTTCCAGCGTGCTCTCGTACAGAGCCAAAGCCTGAATGCCGATCTGTTGCATTTTGGCCAGCTCACTCGCGACAAACGCTCGCGGGTCGGGTTCGAATTGGGATATTTGCAGCAAATCACGGTAATCAAACACAAATTCAACGGTATCGGTAGACCGTTCAATCGCCATTCGGTTGGCCGCAAGGGGCAGCGCCGCCACGACCCCGGCCAGCACGATGACCCACAGCCAACCGGCTGCGATGCGATTTAATTTCGCGTAAAGTTTCATCTCGGCTCCATCTCCTGATTGGGCGCCACTTAATGGGCGTCAATCCGGGCGCAAATTTCATTGACCAATTGTTCCAAAGCTTGGTCGGACTCTTGTTCCGTTTTTTTGTTGACGGAAAAATACAATTTAATCTTCGGCTCCGTGCCGGAAGGACGCAGGCAAAACCACGATTTGTCCGCTAGGATGAACTTCAGCACATTTTCCGGAGGCAAGCCGTCAAGGCCGCCCGCGTAGTCGCGCATCTCGACAACTTTCACCCCGCCGGCTTCCGTTGGCGGTTGTTTGCGGAAATCGTCCATGATGGCGGTGATTTTGGCCACACCGTCTTTGCCTTTCAGCGTGCGGGACACAAGTTTTTCTTTGTACGCCCCGTATTCGGCGTATAGTTCCTCGAGCACATCATGCAAAGTTTGCCCTTTCGCCTTGTAGTAAGCGCACGCCTCGCAAATCAACAGGGAAGCGAAGACAGCGTCCTTATCCCGCGCATATGTGCCGCCCAAATAGCCGTAGCTTTCTTCGTAACCGAATAAAAATTGTTTTTCTTTGGACTGTTCGAACTGCGTGATTTTTTCGCCGATATATTTGAATCCGGTGAGCGTGTCGACAATGGGAAGGCCGGCACGGCGCGCGATTTCCGCCCCCAATTCGCTCGTTACGATTGTTTTTACGACGACGCCGTTTTGCGGCAGCCGGTTATGTTCCCTGAGCGCTTCCAGCATATATCGGATCATGATGGCGCCCGCCTGATTGCCGGTTAGAATCGCGTATTCCCCCGCTTTTGTTTTCACCACCGCGCCCATGCGGTCACAGTCGGGATCGGTGCCGATGATGATGTCCGCGCCGGTCTTTTTCGCCAATTCGATCGCCAGCGTAAACGCCGCCGTCTCTTCGGGGTTGGGCGATTTGACGGTGGAAAAATCAGGATCCGGCAGTTCCTGCTCTTTCACGACCGTTACCTGGGTGAAGCCGTTTTGCTTCAGTGCGGCCCGGACAGCCAGATTACCGCTGCCGTGCAGCGGCGTGTAGATGATTCCGACATCGCTTGCCAGGCCATGAATCCGCTCGCCCAGCGGGCTCGCGGCGCACACGGCGTTCACAAAGGCTTTGTCCACTTCCTGTCCGATCCAAACCAGCAGTCCTGTCTTTTCCGCTTCTTCCTTCGCTATTTTTTTGATGCGGGAAAAATCGGCGATGCCGCGAATTTCGGCAATCACCTCTTCCGCCAAACGGGGAACAAGCTGACACCCGTTTTCGTCATACACTTTATAGCCGTTATATTCCGGAGGATTATGGCTGGCGGTGATCACGACGCCGGCTGTGCAGCCCAGATGCCGCACGGCAAACGACAATTCCGGAGTCGGGCGCAAGGAGTCGAACAAAAACGCCTTGACGCCGTTTGCCGCCAGCACAAGCGCTGTTTCCAAGGCAAATTCAGGCGACATATGCCGGGAATCGTGGGCGATAACGGCGGAAATCGGCCGATGCTTGTACTTGTTAAGCAAATACTGCGCCAATCCCTGGGTCGCTTTGCCTACCGTGTAGCGGTTGATGCGGTTGCTCCCGGCGCCGATAACGCCGCGCAGCCCGCCGGTGCCGAATTGCAATTCGCGATAAAACCGATCCTCGATTTCTTGCGGCTGGTCGGCAATCGCGCGCAGTTCCCGTTTGGTCTCTTCGTCAATCGCGCTGTCTTGCAGCCAACGATGATACTCGGTTTGTGCCTGATTCAAACTTGCCCACTCCTTTTCATGATATCGGTCCGCTCGCGGACCAACCTATGCCATCCGCACGGGGTGCTATATCCTCCACAAAGGATGCTATATCGGCATTTTCGCCGTTATACGCGATGATTCGCTCCGCACAGGGTGCCATATCGGCATTTTTGCCGTTATACGCGCCAATTCGCTTTGCATGGAGTGCTATATCGGCATTTTTGCCGTTATAGGCGCCAACTGTTGAGCGCAGTCTGCAGGAGCGGCGCGCATGGTCAACGCGCTGGAAAATGGCCGGCAAGAACCGGTTGGTTCACGCATGGGACGAATGCTGGCCGTGCCGCACCGAACGATAGTTTCGAAAGCTTCGTTATACTTATGCGTCGCCGATCGCAAACATGATTTCGCCTTCCGCGACCACCCGGCCGTCCACCGAGGCAACCGCCTTCGCTTTGCCGATCGAGCCTTTCGCGCGGATGATTTCCGCTTCAAGCCGCAGCGTGTCGCCCGGCGTTACTTGTCCGCGGAAACGGAATGCGTCGATGCCGGCGAGAAAACCGATTTTGCCCCTGTTTTCCTCTTTCTTCAGAATGGCGACCGCTCCCACCTGCGCCAAAGCTTCCACAATCAGGACGCCCGGCATGACCGGGTATTGGGGAAAATGTCCGGCAAAAAACGGCTCGTTGATCGTGACATTTTTTAATCCGACGGCTTTTTTGCCTTCTTCGATTTCCAATATTTTATCAACCAACAAAAACGGGTAACGGTGCGGAATAACCGCCTGAATCTCCGACACATTCAGCATGCGAATCCTACTCCTTTACAAATGATTTGTGCGCATAAAAAGCAAAAAATATCCGACAATAAGAATGTCCCTTCGTTTCTGCAGGACGAAGGTTGATATAAGGGGCATATGTACGGCGACGAATCGCTGTTATTATGCCCTTTTACATGTGCGGTCAGCAAAACTTATTTTTGCCCGGTCTTTCCCGGCAATTTGGGGTTGAGAATGCGAAATTCAAAGATGTACACAACCGAAGTTACAAACGAAAAGAAAATAACAAACCATAAATACCGGATTGCGAAAGGAGCGTCATATACGATGAACAGCACCGCTATGTAATACAAAACCGTCGTCAGTTTGCCCATAAAATTTGCGGGGACGGTTTTTTTGCCGCGAAAGTGGAAAAAAGCCGAGCCGACGATCATCCCGGCGTCGCGAATGAACATGGCAGCGGCAGCCTGCCACGGAATCATTTCCGTGAAAACAAACGACAGCACCACGACCAACATCATCGATTTATCCGCCAACGGATCGAGCATGGCGCCAAGTTGTGTCGCTTGCCCGTTGTTTCTGGCAATATAACCGTCGAGGATATCCGTCAGCCCTGCCAGCACAACAATAAAAAACGCCCACTTTACATGTCCTGACAAGAAAACCGCAATGTACACGGGGATTAGCGTAAACCGGCAGACTGTCAAAGAATTGGGCAAATTCAACGCTTGTCCTCCTCCGCGGAAGATTCTCAATCATTATACATTGAGACGGAAAAAATGAAAACTCCTTCTCGGAGCGAAGGAGTTTTCGACAACATATTACTCGGCAAAAACCAAATCATACAAGTGCTTCCACGTTGACGGTTTCAACACGTCCGCCGGATTCTGCCCGCCCAGATAGGAATAGCCGATTACCAAACCGGCATACAAAGCCAGAATACATAACAGCGGAACCCATATTGCTTTGGAGACTTTAATCAAAATGATTGCCCAGGTCGGCAGCGGTCTCCCCGATTTCTTCCGCTCGTCCGGCATCGTTCATGCTCCTTTTGTCGGCAAATCTTTGGCGCGTTATGCGCGCAAATTGTTGGCCAGATTCATCATCGTATCGGCCGATGAAAGCGCGCGGGAGCCAAGCTGAAAAGCCCGCTGTACTTGCAACAAATCGGTCATCTCCGCCGCGATGTCGACGTTTGACGCTTCCAGAAACCCTTGCCGTACGGCGATAGGCTCCGTTTGCGCATCCAACAGCGCAAAGTCGGTCGGCTGCAACGCGGCGGCGACGTCGCCGCCTTTTACGCCATACAGGTTGTCGCCTACATCCACAAGCAAGTGCGGACCGACGATCGTCATGATCTTGATCGCCCTGATGTCCACCACATCGGAACCGTCCTTGCTGGTGGCAATTACTTCCCCTTGCGGGCTCACCGTGATGGAATAACCCCGCGGCGCGATGATCGGCGCATCGTCTATCCCCATTACAACATATCCGTCGGCGGTGGTCAACTGCATGCTGTCAGGGTCGAACTCCATTGGCGTCATCCGGAAAGCGCCGTTTCTCGTCCATGCTCTCCGCGGCAAGCCATTTTCATCCAGCTGATTGGTTTCGACCTCAAACAGAGCGTTGCCTTCCAGCGCCAGGTCAAGCGGATTGCCCGTCTCCCGCAAAGCGCCCTGGGTCAGATCCAGCCTGATTTCCCCGTTTTTGACGCCCCATTCGATTGGCAGCCCCAGCGGCGTTTTGCGGCCTGCCAGCATGTATGGGTTCGGTTGGCGCATTTCCGACGCCAATAAACTTTCAAACGGGGAAGCTTTGCGTTTGTACCCGTCCGTGTCCGCATTGGCAACGTTGCCGGCGATCATATCCAGTTTTTGCTGAAATGCCTGCATTGCGGAAAGAGCTGTTATCATTGAGGTGTTCATCGATAAACCTCCGTTTATACCCGACCTACTTCTTATACCCGTCCTACTTCATTAACCGCTTTATCCAAGCTGCGGTCATAAAACTGGATCACTTTCTGATTGGCTTCATATGCCCTGAGCGCCGTCATCAAGTCGACCATCGACTGGATCGGATCCACATTGGAGCGTTCAATCGCTCCCTGGCGGACGATCACCTGGTCGTCCGGATTGACCTGCGCGGGTTGCGCGGCATCGGCGTCAAGCCGGTACACTCCGCCCGTTTCCGGAATTAACCGGTTCGGATTTTCGATGCGCGAAATGAACAGCTGCGTAAGCGGAAAGCCGTCGGCATCCATGAGCGTGCCATCCGCCGCAACGTTGATTGCGTCAAGCGGGCGGTCCAGCACGATCGGCTGGCCGTCCGCGCCCAATACGCGATATCCGTTCGCCGTCACCAATTCATTTTGCTCATTGACGTGAAACGATCCATCCCGCGTATACAAGCGCTCATCCGGATCCGTTGGCGAAGCCAGCGTAAAAAAAGCCTGCGGTTGGAAAAAAACTTGTCCGTTCGGATCCACATATTTGCCGGTCTGATCAAACGGGATCCTGTTTCCTTGCGCGTCAAATACGGGAATATCGGAAACAAGCGCAAAATCGGAAGCGTTGTTCGTCGTCTGAATGTCTCCCTGGCTAAACAAGGTTACCGCTTCTTCGGCAAAAACTCCGGTCGCAAGCCTGCCGATATGTTGCGGGGGCGCGTTTTGCTCCCCGTTAACCAGATAAATCAGCATCTCCGGGAAGGAACGCAGCGCCGCATTTCCCTCTTTGTAACCCGGCGTGTTGATATTGGCGATATTATTCGTAATCGCATCGTGCCTGCGCTCCTGGGCGATCATGCCCGCAGCCGCCGTATACAATCCTCTCAGCATCTTTTCACGCGCCTTTATGCAAATTCGCTTTATCCTTTATATCGGCATGTTATTTGCGAATGTTAACCACCTTGTCAAGGTTGTCCAACATAATGCCGGTCCCTCTGACCACGCAATACATCGGATCTTCGGCAATGAGCACCGGCACTTTCAATTCGTCCGCCATCAGCTGGTCAAGTCCGTGCAAGAGCGCTCCGCCGCCTGTCAGGATCACGCCGCGGTCAATAATATCCGCGGACAGTTCCGGGGGTGTGCGTTCCAAAACCGCTTTGGCGGAAGCGATAATATTGGATACCGGGTCCCAAAGCGCTTCCCGGATTTCGTGCGACAGCACCGTAACCGTAAGCGGCAATCCGGTTACCATATCCCGCCCGCGAATGTCCATCTCTTCATTGCGGTCTTCATACACGGTGCCGATCCGGATCTTGATATCTTCCGAAGTCCGTTCACCGATCAAGAGCTTGTACTTGTTTTTAATATATTTGGCTATGGCCAAATCAAATTTGTCCCCGGCAATTTTAATGGAAGCGGAGGTGACGATATCGCCCATCGACAACACGGCGACATCTGTCGTTCCGCCTCCGATATCCACTACCATATTGCCGCTCGGCATAAAGATGTCCATTCCGGCGCCGATGGCCGCGGCTTTCGGTTCTTCCTCCAAAAATACTTCCTTGGCCCCGCTGCGTTCGGCGGCTTCCCGAATCGCCTTTTGCTCGACGGAAGTGATATTGGTCGGTGCGCAAATCAGAATGCGCGGGTGACTGTACCACTTTTTCCCGCCTACCTTGCTGATAAAATGTTTCAACATCATTTCCGTAATTTCAAAATCGGCGATCACGCCATCGCGCAAAGGGCGTATTGCGACAATGTTTCCCGGGGTACGTCCGACCATGCGTCTGGCCTCTTCGCCTACCGCAAGGACGCGTTTGGTCTCGCTTTCAATGGCTACTACGGAAGGTTCGTCGAGCACCACGCCCCGTCCCTTGACATGAATCAATACATTGGCGGTTCCCAGGTCAATTCCGACATCTTTACCAAACAACATGCGCATCGTTCCTCCCGAACTGTTTCGCAACCGTAGCCCAGAGTATTTTTTTCGCGCGGTTGCATGTCAATTGTTATGATTCGCTATGGAACGCCAATTTTCCTTTTCCTTCTTGTTTTTTTCCAAAAATGTTTTGAAAAAAGCGCCATTTCCCTCCCATATCACGACTGCACAGAAACAAGCGGTATGTCTTCCTGCTTCTGTTTTCTCTTTTTATATTTGATTTTCGTTGCTTCTCCACCCCGCAAATGCCGAATTGATTTGTGGTATTCCAATATTTTTTTAACCTGGTTGGCCAAATCCGGATTGATTTCAGGCAGCCTTTCCGTCAAATCTTTATGCACCGTGCTTTTCGAGACACCGAATTCTTTGGCTATCGTGCGAACCGTATGTCTGGTCTCAACCAGACAGCGCCCGATCTTGATGGTCCGCTCCTTGATGTAATCGTGCACGCCCCTCGCCTCCCTGCTCGAGATAGTTTGGTACATTATATGAGGGGTATGCCTATATATTCTTTGTTTCCAAGCGTGACAAGCCGTAAAAAAACAAAGCGGAAGGAGTTCTTCCTTCCGCCTGGTTGCAGATCGCGCCGCCTTTTCGGTTCAGTTTTCCGCGATGAATGTTTCCGGATTGACCGGCGTGCCGTCCTGCAGTATTTCGAAATGCAGATGGACGCCTTGATCTTGCTCCAATTCGTTGCGCCCCGCCTTGGCGATTACCTGGCCTTGTTTTACCGTATCGCCTTCCTTGACGACAATTTCCGCAAGGCTTAAATATTCCGTCTTCAAACCGTTGTCATGCGTGATTTCCACTTTATGCCCGATCAACGGGACATTGGCCACCTGCGTCACTTTGCCGCTCATCGCCGCCAATACGTCAAACGGCTGGTTGTCCGGGCGGGAAAATGAAATGCCTGTGCTCGGAATAAACGTATTGTCATGTTTGATCATTGCAGCTTGCCGTTCTTCGCTGGACGCTTCATTGTCATAAAACTTCATGACAACATCCAGATCGTTCCGATTCGCCACCGGCCATTTCATCTCTTCCGCGGCCGCATTTACAGGCAAGGCGCCTTCCGGCTGGACGCCATCCGGCTCGACAGTTGCGCCGCTATCTTCGCTGACGGTAGTCTCTTCGCCCGCTGCAGGCGGAGCTTTGCTTGCGGAGTCTTGGTAGACCCACATCAAGGTTAGTATAATGGCCGCCGCCGCAATGTAAGCTGCCGGGAACATCCACTTTCTCGTAAACAATTTTCTCCATCCGGGCGCAGGCGCGGCTGCCGTTTCGTTGACGGTTTTGTGATTTCCGCTCCGTACCGGATTCTCGTGAATTTCCTTGTTTTCCTTCATACTAGCAATCACCTCAATAACCAGTGTTGCCAGTTGCAAGTCTTTTATACGTTGCGGCGCTTGCCAATTGCCGCATAGATTTGTTCGAGCTTTACCCCCCGGTAGTAATAGAGCAAAATGTCTTTTGCGGATTTCCCCTGCTGCGCCAGCGCATCCGCTCCCCACTGGCTTAATCCGACGCCGTGCCCGTAGCCGTAAGTGGTTAGCAGGATATTCCCGCCGGCGAAACTCCAGGCGAATTGCGCAGAGTTCAGCGCCAGTTTTTCTCTTACTTCTCTTCCGGTAAACAAGTTTCCGGCGATTCGCATCGTTTTGATGCGCTGCCCTGTCGTTTTTTGCAATATTTCCATTTCCGGCGGCGTTTGTTTATCCGGATTATTCGGGAGGCCCAACTTGCTTAAAAACTCGGTGAGCGGCATGGTTACGGTCGCTTTATATTTCGGCGAAATCAGCGGATCCCACGGGCTCGCCACGCTGCGCAAATAAGGGATGTAAGTCGACCAATATTCTTCGGAATTTTCGGTGAAGCCGTTGCTGGTGGAAAAATAAGCGGCGACAATCGGTTTTTGGGCAAACGTGAGGATGGTTCCTTCCGTGTCTTGAACGGCCTGATTCAATTTCTCAAGGTTGGCGGCAAACGCCGCGTCGCCCCATTTCGTGCGCATTTCGTCGACCGTCATATACGCTTGATGCGTTGCCAGGTCGGTTACCAGCGCGCCTGCCACCGGCACATTGCTCGTATCGTGGTCCATCGCCCGGCGAACGATATAGGTCCTCGCGGCGATCGCCTGCGCTTTCAGCGCTTCCGGCGCGAAATCGATCGGCATCTCTGCCGCCAAAACGCCGCGAACATACAATTCTAGCGGTATATCGGCAACACGCCGCTCTTTCGTCAAATAAACAGGGACGACAAAAGCGCTGTCCCGCGCCAATTTTTTGTCCGCAGGCAGTTCACCGCCGTGTGCCGTCCCCCCGTTTTCATCGCGGACCGGCTGCTTTTTCACCATCATGGTCGGAAATCCGATCATCACAAACAATAACAGCGCCGCAAGAAGAGCCGCCCAACCCGCCACCGTTTTTCGTTTCACTCGCGCATCCTCCACCGACAATCGGAATATACCAAACCGCTATTTGTATATGGATATGAGGTTGCGCAATTTGCTAGAACAACATGCTTGTTCAAGCCAGGGACGGTTGAACGGTATAGATGCCGAAGACGGCTTCCTCGGCTTCCGCCAGTTCTTCCTGTTCATAGCGAACGAGATCCGCGCCGATGCCGCGCAGTTTGCCCGTAATGTCGGCATAGCCCCGGTCGATATGATGAATCTGCGTTATTTCCGTCTCTCCTTCGGCGGCAAGTCCGGCCAATATAAGGGCCGCCCCGGCGCGAAGATCGGTGGCGGCAACTTTCGCGCCGACCAAACGGGCATTTCCGGTGACGAAAGCGGTTCTGCCGTCGATTTTTATGTTCGCGTTCATTCTTTTCAGTTCCGCGACATGCTTGAACCGGTTTTCAAATACGGTTTCCGTTACGACCCCGGAGCCGTTCGCCGTCAACAGCAGAGCCATCATGGGCGCCTGCATATCCGTAGGAAAGCCCGGATAAGGCAGCGTTTTAATATCGACCACGGTAAGCGGGCGGTTTACGCAAACCCGTATGCCGCTATCCTGTTCCACGATGTCCACGCCCATTTCCTGCAGCTTGGAGATAACCGGGCACAAGTGGTCGGCGATGGCGTTCTCGATCAGCACATCCCCGCCGGTGATGGCGCCGGCGATCATATATGTACCCGCTTCAATACGATCCGGAATCACGGTATGTTCCGTACCGTAAAGCGCGTCGACGCCTTCAATGCGAATCTGCTGCGTGCCTGCGCCCCGGACTTTTGCGCCCATTTCGTTTAAAAAGTTGGCTAAATCGACGATTTCCGGCTCCTTGGCGGCATTCTCGATAACCGTCAGTCCGTCCGCCAAAGCGGCCGCCATCATAATATTTTCCGTCGCGCCCACGCTGGCCACGTCCAGATAAATCTTGGCGCCCTTTAATCGTCCGCGCACGGATGCTTCAATTGCTCCGTGACCCAATTCAATCCCGGCGCCCATTGCTTCAAACCCTTTCAAATGCTGGTCAATGGGGCGCGTTCCAATCGCGCAGCCCCCCGGCAAGGCGATGCGGGCATGTCCGGTGCGTGCCAACAGCGGGCCCATCACGAGGAAAGAAGCGCGCATTTTCCGTACCAGGTCGTAGGAAGCTTCCGATGTCTGCAATTTTTGGGCGGAAATGCGTATCGTTTCATTTTTATATTCGATATTTGCGCCCAATGACGCAAGCACCCGGCACATCGTAAGCACATCGTCCAGCGGCGGGGCTTCATGGATTAATGTCTCTCCATCTTCGCATAATATAGCGGCAGCAATAATGGGGAGCACCGCATTTTTGGCTCCGCTTACTTTCAATTTGCCCGACAAGCGGTTTCCTCCGCGGACGATAATCTTTGCCATTCCTGTTCCCTCCGCGCTCCTTTTCGTCTAAAACACACCAAGTTTACACGAGCCTGACTGTGCGTTCAACAGTAAAATTTTGGCCGGAATTTGGTAAACATCATGCGGCTTTCACTTCATGCGGCCGGATTCGTGGGGTTGTACAAATTATTGTTCACAATCCGGCATTCTGTTATTCCGAAAAGTTCCGGCCGGGCATGTTAAAACAGCATCTGCAGCGTGAGGGACCAGCCCAAATAATCCATGATGAAGCGCGCCAATTCGTATCCCAAAATGATGGTCAAAATCATTTGCAATCCTTTTGCCTGCGGGCTTTTCGCATTTTTCAAAAACACTTCCCAGCGGACTTGTTGGAGCGCCCACCAGACTGCGACCATGCAGATCAGCACGACGACAATGCCGATGATCGCGTTCATCCGCACCATGCCGGAAAACGGGTCAAACGGAGTTCCCATACTTTTTCCTCCCGTCCTGCAATTTCAATATTTCCAAATTATATCACAGGCGAAATGAATTTCTATGAAAAAATCGTTATAAATTGTTCATGAACTGCACGCTCGATATGGCGAGATTTATGGTATACTTCGAAACAAGCATTGATCATTTTTTGGGGGATGGGAAATGCGTCTTGCTGATCTGAAATCGCTCGTGAAAGCCGGCGTTCTGCTGGCCAATGTGCTGCCTGTTGTTTCCGGCTTCTGGCTGGCGCTTTGGTATACGGATCAATCCCTGGCAGATAGCTGGGGGTTGTGCTTGCTGACGATTGCAGGGAGCACGTTCGTTATGGCCGGCGCGTTGATCTTGAATAATTGGTATGACGTTGACATCGATACGATTATGGCCAGGACGAAGCGTCGACCGACGGTTACGGGAAACATTCCCCTGAAAACGGTGCTTTTGCTGGGAATTTTCTTCACCGCGCTCGGTCTTTGCCTGCTCGCATTTTTTACGACTGTCGAAGCCGCCGCTTATGCGCTTATCGGCTGGATCGCCTATGTTTTGTTATACACCATGTGGTCCAAACGGCGGTTTACCGCCAACACTTTGATCGGAAGCGTCTCGGGAGCGGTCACGCCGTTAATCGGATGGTCCGCGGTAGAATCCAGCTTTCACGACATTCCGATCGTCCTGTTTTTGATTCTGTTTATTTGGCAAATGCCGCATGCGTACGCCACCGCGATGAAGAACTTCGATGATTATAAAGCCGCGGGCGTAGTGTTGCTGCCTGTGGTGCACGGGTTTGCCAAAACAAAAAAGCATATCGCCGCATATATCGCATGCCTTATTCCGCTGCCTTTTTTCTTGCAAGCGTTTGGCACCGCTTTTATCGTGATATGCACCGTGTTGAACGTTGTTTGGCTGGCGCTTGGCATTGGAGGCTTCTATGCGAAGGATGACAAAAAGTGGACGCGGGCAATGTTTCTCTATTCGGTTAACTACATCACCATTTTGTTTATTCTGATGATTGTCGTCACGCTGCCGATGTTCGCTTAATCGGAATTTGCGCAATCTTGTTCCGGCTTTGCCTCTGTGAATTCGGACTGGTCAGTGAAAAGCAAATAGATCAGAAAGATAATCATGCACACGGCAACGAACAACGTGCCGAAACCGAGTTCTTTTTGTTCATAGAACTGGTAATTGTTGCACAATTGGTTCTTTGCGCCGAGATAAATCCCGGCCACAGCCAGAAAAATAAAGATGAACACGCCATACACGACATTTTTCCCGACTGAGCCGAGTTTCCGCCAGCTGTCGCGCAAGGGTACTCCAGCGAGTAACGTCAGGCTTAAAAATTTGAACCACTCGACCGCGGGCGACGCGATCGCTTCATCCATCAGCCGCGGAATGAGCATCCAGTAACCGGTGATTATCGTAAACAGCAAAATGCCCGGCACGCCGTTCGTATTCCATTTGGCAAAAAAACGCGGAAATTTGAGCTGAAAAAAACGGCCAATGAGAAATCCGCAAACGATAAACAGCGGCATTTGCATGTGCATGTGAAAAATCATCAGCGACTCGAGGAGATTTGCCACCGGCGGCAGCGCCAAAAAAACAAACAGCAAAAATCCGTACAATGCCTGTTTCATCGCCTCAACCCCCGCTTCCCCGCAACGCGTTCATAACCGCATCCAAGGTCTCTTCCACTTTCGTATAATTCATTGCTTGCAGCAAACGCCCGTCTTTGCCGATCAGATAAAAGGATGTGCTGTGCGTAAACTCGCCGTTGCCGTCCGGTATGACGGTGACGCCATATTGGTCCAGCACCCGCTTCAGTTCCGCCGCGTCATTGATGCGCGCCATTCGCCATGTTTCGCCGTCGCTGCCGAATGCGCTCCCGTATTTTGCGAGCACGCTCGGGGTGTCGCGCGCAGGGTCGAAACTGACGCTCAAAAATTCAATCTCTTTGCCCAGATAATGTTTGGGGACGGAACGATAAATTTTAGCCATATTCAGCTCGATTGCCGGGCAAACGTCCTTGCAAGTCGTATACATGAACGAAAGCAGCACATATTTGCCTTTGGCGAAACGGTCAAGACGAAATTCGCGCCCCTTGCCGTCCTGCAGCGTTACGGCGGGCAAGTGCGGCCTGCTGTGCAAAAGTTCATATTGAACCGCGCTCTTGGTGGTATAGGCGTGAAACCCGTCCGTGCTTGCATAAAACAAGGCAAAGCCAAACAAAAGAATGGTTGTGATAGCGATTGTTTGCCGCCAATTGTTACGCATCACAGGACACCTCCCAATAGCAGGATAGCCCGCGCAAGAACGGGCCATACAGGTTATTTTGCGGAGGGCAGCCATTGCCGGTCCTTTGCAATGACTACCCTGCCGCGCTTTTGCCGCCGCTTACCAGGTGCGAATAGGAGGCGATCCGGGCGGCGCGTTGACGATAAAGTCGACAACCGGAACGGCGTAAGCCATGCCGATATCCAGCAGCATCAACAAAATCCACAATCCCCAACGTTCCAGCCACATCGGCGTTGTGGCGATATCGTCCGCCTCGGCAATCGGGAATTCGGTGTTCCCTTTCGGAGAACGGAACATCATATGATAGACGGCGCATACCTGAATGATTACGGCGGTGAGCAAAAAGATCGCGCCGATGCCCATGACAAGTTCGTAAGGATCCCAGCTTGCCGCCACTTCGCTGCCGTTATAGGTCGTATAGGCGGTTCTGCGCGGGTCGCCCAACAAGCCGACCCAGTGTTGCGAGCCCGACATCAAGGTCATACCGAATGTCCAGACGATCGTTTGGATAACGCCGACCTTGTTCATGGCAGGCGTAAGCACCCGCCCCGTAAGATAAGGAATCAGCCAATAGCAGATGCCGAAGAAAGTAAGAACGGCGGTCATGGCTACGGTCAAATGGAAGTGTCCGACTACCCACAGCGTATTATGAATGACCTGATCCATCTGGTTGCTGGTGTTGATGATACCGCCGGCACCGCCGGGAATAAAGGCGATCATCGCGATCATCGGCGCCAGGAACCGGACGTCGCCCCATGGCAGCTTTTTATACCAGCCAAGCAGCCCTTTGCCGCCATTTTTTCTGCCGACACGTTCGAATACGGCGAACATCGCAAAGCAGGTCATCAAGGAAGGAAACGCCACGGACATGCTCATAAACGCATGCAAATATTTCACGCCTGTGGAAATCGCCGGGTCGACGATTTGGTGGTGAAAGCCGCCGGGCAGGTTCAAGATCACCAATAAAATGACGACGACGCGCGCCAATTTGTCGCTGAAGATTTTTCCGCCGATAATTTTCGGCACGGCCACATACCACGCCGATACCGCGACGAAATACCAGACATTCACCACGGTATGGCCGAACGTCCAGAAGAACGTCCGGTTCAGCATTACGTTGACCGTCGGGACGATGCCCATCGACCAAGGAATGAGCGTTACCAATTCAATCATCAACGGAATGCTGGCAAAAAACCAGAGCACGAAAATGCCCATCGCAAAAAAGGCAAACAACGGCGTCGGCTGTCCGCGGTGCGTTTTCCGCCAATAATGGTAGTTGATGAAAACGCCTGCGCTGACCGACCACAATCCGAGCACAACCAAAACGAGCCCGATATAAAAGTACGGCGACGCGGCCAGCGGCGGATAAAAGGTGTACAACACGGACGCATCGCCCATGGCGACGGTAGTGACGACGATTGCGACGCCTACCACCATCAACCCGAAGCCGATCCAGGCCATTCTGCGGACTTGCGGCAAAATGCCTCCGTACACATGGGACAAGCCGGCATATATATATCCGATTACAAACGTCGTCGTGAAGACAAGCAGCATCAATATACCGTGCGCCGTCAAGACCTGATAGTAATTCAGCCATGATGGCAGCGGCATGATACCGGAACGGTCCAGTCCTTGCAACAGGCCAAAAATTCCGCCGAGCAGCAAAGTGGCAAACGAAACTGCGATGTAGGTCAGCGACAATTGCGCATCCTGCACCTTCGCGCCCAGCACTTTCATGGATTTTTGCCTGAGAACCTGCGTTTTATTTAATGCGAGTTCCATTTTCCATCCCTCCTAAAGATTCCCGCAGGAAAACTACTTCACCGTTATCGCAGTTGACATGAATTGATGCCCGCCGCCGCAATATTCGTTGCATAATACCAAATACTTGCCAGGTTTGTCGAACGTATGAGAGATTTGTTGAATTTGCCCCGGCATTACCATCGCATTGATATTGGTTTTGGCAATTTCAAAGCCGTGAACGACGTCTTTGGATGTCAGCTTAAAGGTCACTTTCGCTCCGGCAGGAATCTCCAAATTGGTTGGATTAAACTGGAACGCTTGCAAAGTCATGACGACTTCATACTCGTTATCCCCGATCTTGTTGATCCCCGGTTTGTCGAACGGCGGCGTCTGATCCACTTTTTGCGGATCAATCGTTTCCACATGGCTTGGAGGCCCCATCGCCAACACAAATGTTTGGTATCCGGCTATTAACAAAAACAACACGAGAACACCAAAGCTGACCGTAAGCCAGATTCGTTCCGATTTGTGCATAAAAACCCCTCCTTAAACTCTGGATAAATATAGTAAAAAGACGGCCGTCCAAGATACGATGATGAAAGCCGTCACGAGACTTGCCGAAACAACCGCGCCTTTTAACGAGTGCTCTTCATCTTTGCCGTCAAGTTTTTTAGGCGCGTCAGTTTTTACCGATTCCATTTTAATAACCCTCCCACTTTAATACGTTTTTTTAAACAATAACTTGGAAGGGGTAGGCCAAATGTGATTCTAATCACAACTTAAAGCCATTATCGTTACAACATCGTGAACAATTAGAACCATTTTATTTAATTGGGAAAATTGTCGTAATTGAACGAAGTTATACTCTGATTTGCTTAGGCGGGCGCGCTGCCCGGCAAATTTAATTGGATTTCGTCCAACTAATTTCGTTGAAACTACCGTTAAGATGCGATTAGTTGGATTTCATCCAACTATTTTATTTAAAAAAAGCCAATATGCGGGAAATCGCCTGAATTAGATGGATGAAATCCATTTAACTTCTTAAAAACAGCATATTTCGGTAAATTTAGTTGTACAAAATCCAACTAAAAGAAAAGACCGCACGGCAAAAATATGCCGGACGGTCCAGAAAGCGCGCACCGTGCACACCCACTGCTTGCACGCGGATGGCTATCGGCGATTCCAATTCATCGCAATGGCCGCCATTACCATGTGCGGATGGGCGGCGACCCGGGCGGCGCGTTGACGATAAAGTCGACTGCCGGAACCGCATATGCCATGCCGATCACGAGCAACATGATGACGATCCACAACCCCCAACGTTCCATCCACATCGGCGTTGATTTTTCATCGTCCGCGTGCGCGACCGGAAATTCGGTGTTACCCTTCGGCGCGCGGAACATCAAATGGAAGACGTTGTACACCTGCAGCAAAAGGCCGATCAGCAAAATTACCGCGCCAATCCCCATGACGAGCTCGTAAGGGTCCCAGCTTGCCGCCACTTCGCTGCCGTTGTAGGTCGTATAGGCGGTTCTGCGCGGATCGCCCGACAAGCCGGCCAAATGCTGCGAACCGGACAGCAAAATCATGCCGAATGTCCATATCAGGGTCGCCGCCACGCCGGCCTTGTTCATTTTTGGCGTCAGCACCCGCCCCGTCAAATGCGGGATCAGCCAATAGCAGATGCCAATGAAGGTGACGGCGGCTGTCATGGCCACGGTCAAGTGGAAGTGCCCGACCACCCAGAGCGTATTGTGGACAACCTGGTCCAATTGAAAGCTGGTATTGATGATTCCGCCCGCTCCGCCGGGAATGAAGGAAATCATCCCGATCATCGGCGCCAGGAAGCGGACATCGCCCCACGGCAGCTTCTTGAACCAGCCGAAAAGCCCTTTGCCGCCATTTTTTCTGCCGACGCGTTCGAATACGGCAAACATGGCGAACACCGTCATCAGCGACGGAAAGGCGACGGCCATGCTCATATACGCGTGCAAATATTTTACGCCGTTCGACAAAGCGGGGTCGATGATCATGTGGTGAAATCCGCCCGGCAAATTCAGCACAACCAACAGGATGACGACGACGCGCGCCAATTTGTCGCTGAAGATTTTCCCGCCGATAATTTTCGGCACGGCGACATACCAGGCCGATACCGCGACGAAATACCAGACGTTCACCACGGTATGGCCAAACGTCCAAAACAGCATGCGGCTAAACATCACGTTTATTGTCGGCAAAATGCCCATCGACCATGGTATGAGCGTCAAAACTTCGACCGCCACGGGAATGCTGGCAAAAAACCAGAGCACGAAGATGCCCATGGCAAAATAGGCGAATAACGGCGTCGGCTGCCCGCGATGCAATTTTCGCCAATACCGGTAGTTGATAAAGACGCCTGCGCTGCACGACCATAATCCGAGCACGACCAATACAAGCCCGATATAGAAGTACGGCGATGCGGCAAGCGGCGGATAAAAGGTGTACAACACGGACGCGTCGCCCATCGCCACGGTTGTCATAACCATGACGACGCCTGCAACCATCAGTCCAAAGCCGATCCAACCCAATCGGCGCACTTTTGGCAAAAGGCCGTCCAATGTATAGGACATACCGGCATAAATATATCCGACAACAAACGTTGATGTGAACACAAGCAACATCAGGATTCCGTGCGCCGTCAGCACCTGATAGTAACTGAGCCACGCCGGCAGCGGCATGATGCCGGAACGATCCAGCCCTTGCAAAAGCCCCATTATTCCGCCGACAAACAACGCCGCAAACGATACGGATAAATAAGACAATGACAGTTTCGCATCCTGCAGTTTTACGCCCAGCACTTTTTTCACAGCTTGCTGTGTCGAAGTTGTTGGATTCAATACAAGTTCCATTCGCTCGCCTCCTTACTTGACAGTAATCGCTGCCGACATAAATTGATGGCCGCCGCCGCAATACTCATTGCATAAAACCAAATACTTGCCGGGTTTATCAAACGTTTGCGTAATTTGTTGAATTTGGCCGGGCATCACCATTGCGTTGATGTTCGTTTTGGCGACCTCAAAGCCGTGCACGACGTCTTTCGAAGTCAGTTTGAACGTAACTTTCGCGCCTGCGGGAATCTCAATATCGCCGGGAGTAAACATAAACGCTTCCAAAGTCATGACGACTTCATATTCATTTTCGCCGATTTTCTTCACACCGGGATTGTCAAATGGCGCCGTTTGCCCGACTTTTTGCGGATCGATCGTTTCTCTGTGGCTGGGCGGACTCATCGCAAGCTGAACGGTCAAATATCCGCCGATCAACAAAAACAATACGAGAAAAGCCGTAGTGACGGTAAGCCAAATCTCTTCCGATCTGTGCATGCGCATGCGAATCCCCCCTTACGCTCTGGACAAATAGAGCAAAAAGACCGCCGTCCAAGCGATGATGATAAATGCGGTAACCAAACTAGACGATACAATCGTACCTTTAAGGGTGTGATCCTCCTCACTTGCGTCATGCTTTTTTTCGTAATCGATTTCGTGCGTGTTCATTCTTCGCAACCTCCTATAAGTATGGCTACGAATAAACAATATCCGTTTGCGAGGCTTGTGAAAGTGAGAATAATCACAACCACCGGCGCAATTGCGTTACAACATGTTGAATAACGATACTTATTTCAATACATTGTTCAGCATTTCGGCAAATTCCGCCCGGGAAGCGGGGCGATTCGGCATAAACGAACCGTCGGCGTAACCGGAAATCCAGCCCTTTTGCTTCATTTCCGCCAACATATCGGCTCCCCAACTGTTCGCCGTAATATCGCGAAACGGCGCCTTGCCGGTATGAATGCCTTTCAACTTCATAGCCGCGCCGATCATCACAGCCATTTCGCGGCGCGTGATCTTTTGGTTCGGCCGAAACGTCCGGTCCGGATAGCCGCTTATAATCCCCGCTTTAGCCGCTGCCGAAATATCCGCGGAAGCCCAGTGCGTGCTTTTCACATCGTTGAATACGAGCGTGCTGTCTTTTTTCAGCTTAAAAGCGCGGACGATCGCCGTTACCGCCTCCGCCCGGGTAATTCCCTGGTCGGGCCGGAACGTGTAATCCGCATACCCGATTAAAATCTGTTTGTTGCGCAATGCCACAATGGCGTCTTTTGCCCAGCTGTTGTCGATATCCTTGTAACCGGCCGTCAATTCGTGCGCCGTGACCTTGAAATGATAATACTGGGAAAAGAATGGTTCGTCCGCCGTAAGGCGAACATAATAAGTCCCCTTGGGCAACAATTTTTCAAAACTGAGAGTCGTATTGCCCAGCGTGTTCACATTGATTGCCACTTGTTTCTGATTTGCGTCATACAAAGTCATGGACATGATGCGGTCAGCCGGAATATCATAGAGAACCGTTTTCATTAACTTCTTGCCGTCCGCCCGGAACATGAACCAATCGGCGTCGTCCGCTTGGTGAATCACTCCTTCATAGACCGTATTCGGCGCGGTTGCCACCGCCTGGTAGAATTTATTATTGGGTTCGTTCGGATCGAGCAGTTTTTTGCTGAACGAAATATGCAGCGTGTATTGCCCGCGCACCGGCAACGATTTTTCATCGCCGGAGATCACATTTTGGACGGCGATATAATATTGGCCCGGCGTGACATCAATCGAATCAATGCTTTCCTCCAAACCGTCCTGATTCCAATCTTTCGTGAAGGAAGCTTCATTTTTTCGGGAAAATGTGAGCGCCAAATCCATCCGCGCCGTATCCGTCGTAACATTCATGCTTAAAATTCCGGATTCGCGCACATTAACCATATACCAGTCCTGGTCATCCGTGTGGTCGAATGTGCCCACAATATCGGCAGAGCTATCCGGCAGCGTGTATGCCATATACTGCCTGTCATTGTTTTCAAACGGATCGGCGCCGATCGTAAATTGCGCATTCAGGCTGTAAGCAAACGATTTCGCCGCGCTTGGCGACGACACATTCAATTTGAGATAACGGCGGCCCTTTTTTGCCTTGATATGAATCGTTTTGGTCAAAACGTCCGAATACGTTTTCGCGCGATCCGTCGCCGTGGCGTAATAAGACAGCGCCACTTTTGCTGACACGCCATTCATGGCATGCAATTGTATTGCGAGATCCCCGTCATACGGGACATCAACGTAAAACCAATCGGCATCGTCCGGCCCGGTAAATTCGCCATAAAGCAAACTGTCGACCGGCAGCGGTTTTGCCAGCGTAATCGTACCGTTGTTTTCATACATGTCTTTGCGATAGGGCGTGTTTAACGCCCTGTCGGCCCGCAAAAGCCCGTATCCGGTGAAAGGATCCCATCCTTTCGCCGCGACATCTTCCGCAGTCTGCCGAATCATGTTGCGAATTTCGTAAGGTTCCATATCGGGATATTTCGACCACAATAAAGCCGCTATCCCGGCAACTTGCGGGGCAGCCATCGATGTGCCCTGATTGTTGGCGTAACCTCCGCCAAGGGCAGTGGTCCTGACAGTCCAGGGAGCGACCACATCCAGTTCGGGGCCGTAATTGGACTCCGGTTCGACAAGATTATCGGGAGCAATGCCCCCTACCGCCAATACAGGCGGGTAGGCGGCGGGAAATTTAACGTCGCGGCTTTCGTTGCCGGAAGCGGCAACAAGCAGCACTTCATGGTCTTCGGCATATTTTATGACATCCCGCATATAAGCGGAATCGCGGTTCATGCCGACCGACAACACCACGATTTTCGCTCCATGGTCCACCGCGTAAGTGATTCCTTCCCCCAATTTATCTTCCGTGCCGTTGCCGTTTGCTTCCAGCGCCTTGATCGGCATAATTTTGGTTTTCCAGACGATGCCCGCCACACCGCGCTTGTTGTTGGCGATAGCGCCGATCACGCCGGCAACGTTGGTGCCGTGCCCGTTATCGTCCTGCGGCGGCTTTTCCGGATTTACGAGATTGGCGCCCGGAACCAGTTTGTCTTTCAAATCAGGGTGTTGCAAATCCACTCCCGTATCCACGATGGCAATCGTGATTGTTCGCCAAAACTCGGTATGGTTCCATGCGTTTTCCATATGAATTTGCCGCAAATATGTTTGCTTGGGAAATTCCGGGTCGTTCGGGACGACGCTTTTGTTTGCGGCAGCCTTTACCTGTTGATCGGCCTGTATATACTGAATCTCCGGCCACGATTGAAGCTGCGCCAACCACCGCTTCAGGTTTACGCCTTTTTTCGGGCGCGCAACCGTAATGCCGAATTTGCCTTGTTCATCCAATATGTCGCTGTTCTGCCGAAATGCCGCCGGCGGCGTTTGCTTCCATTTGATGATCCATAAGCCGGTCTCCGGCTTCGCCAACGATTGACCGGAATTGGCCGCAGCCGAATTAGCCGGTGCGTTCGCCGCGGTCAGTGTCCTGCCGGCGAAGTCGGCAGTTCCCGCAATACCGGTTGCAGTCAAAGCTATTGCCATGATGATATGCAGCATCGTTTTTACCATTGCCAATCTTCCCTTTGTATGTTTGCCACCGATTAAATTACAGTTCCTATTAATTTCTATACTTCAAGTAGATTCCCTTCCGGCAATTTCTGCCGCAATGCAAAAAGACGGACCGTAAGGCGCCGCTGCCAACAGGTCCGCACTGATTGCAACACAGCTTTTTTCCTTGCCGTCACCGGATAAACAAATCGGCGCTCAAGCTGAACACTTGCTCGATCCCCTGCAGAATTTGCTGCGGGAACAAGCCCATCCAGAACGTGGCGATTGTCGTGAGCCAAATGGTGATGCCAAGCGGCACTCTGACAACAACTTGCCCGGGCACGTCGGATGTTCGCATATACATCTGCCGGATGATCCCGAAATAGTAATAAAAAGAGGCGACGCTTGTGCCGATCATGATGGCGGCGAGCCAGTAATTTTGAAGCTGCAGCGTTCCCATAATGATATATAGTTTTCCGAAAAACCCGCCGGTAATCGGAAAGCCGGCCAATGAAACCAATAGCACGGTCATTGCCGCCGCCGTAAAAGGAGCACGGTAATACAAACCGGCGAAGGCGCGCGTTTCCTCGCTGTTTGTCGATTCGCCGACAGCCATAAACACGGCGAACGCGCCAATCGTCATTAACAGATAAGCGATCAGGTAATAAAACAATTCGGAAAAATTGGAATAGTGGAACGCGGAAAACTTCGTCGCGATCGGAACGAGCAAATAGCCTGCGTTCGCCACGCCGGAGAGCGCCAGTAGCCGTTTCATGTTGCGCTGTTTAAGCGCCGAGAAATTGCCGACGATCATCGTAACCGCAGCCAGCACGGCCAACGCCTTAAAGACATCGTTGCTCAAATGCTGCACCTGCAGGCTGCCCAAGCCGAAAAAGACGCTGTAGGCAATCCTGAACAAAATCGCGAGCCCGGCAGCTTTGGAGACGACGGCTAAAAATGTCGTAACCGGTGTCGGCGCGCCCTGATAAACATCGGGAGCCCAATTGTGGAACGGCGCAGCCGAAAGCTTGAACCCGAACCCGAGAAACATCAGGAAAAAGCTCACATACGTCAGCGCCCCATAATTATTTAAAACTTGCTGCAATCCCGCATTGATCATGTCCAGGCTTGTTGAGCCGGTCATTCCGTACAAAAACGACATCCCGTACAAAACAAACGCGGAAGAAATGCCGCCGAGCACCAAATACTTGAACGCTCCTTCATTGGAGCGCAAATGATTCTTGCGCATGCCGACCAGAATGTAAGAAGTGATGCTCAAAAGTTCCAGCCCGATAAACATCGTAATCAGGTCGCCCGACGAAGCCATAATGATCGCGCCGAGCGTAGCGGGCAAAAACAAATAATAAAATTCGCCAAGCTGCGGAATCTCCTCGCGTTTGACCGTCCCTATGCTCATCAGCACGATCAAGCCGGTCGCGCCGAGGAAAAACAATTTGAACAAAATGCTGAAATCATCCACCCGATAGCTTTGGTCAAGCAACGCGACAGGCTTTTCCAAATCAAACTGCATGCCTGTAAACAATGTGGCAAGAATGATGCCGGCAAGCGTAAACCACCCGAGAATATGTCTGCTGATTTGTTTGGGCATCGCCAAATCCAGGATCGCCGCCAAAACGGCGACGATTACAAGCACCATTTCCGGTCGCAGATATTGTAAATCTTCCATATGAAGCGGCATCGTCTAACCCCCTATCCTCATATCGAAATTTTGCAACATCGCATTGACGGTTTCTTGTATCTGTTGATCGAACAGTGAAGGATAGACACCGACGAGCACAATCGCCGCCGCCAGCGTAACCATCGGCACAGCTTCAATCAAGCGCGCTTCTTTCAGCAGCTCAAAGCGTTCGGGTATCGGCCCGAACGTGATTTTCAAGACGGCCCGCAGCATATATACAGCCGCCAAAATAATGCCGATCATGCCGATTACCGTAACGGCCGGATGGGAATCAAACAGACTGGTAAACGCCATCAGTTCGGCAACAAAGCCCGAGAGCCCTGGCAGGCCAAGCGAAGCAAGACCGGCCAGCATTAATATTCCGCCTATAAACGGAATGGATTTCGCCAACCCGCCCAGTTCGTTCAACTCTGTCGAGCCGGTGCGCTCGACAATACTGCCGACCAGCAGGAACAAGAGCGCCGAAATCAAGCCGTGCGACAGCATCTGAAAGATAGCCGCCTTTACGCCGAGCACATTAAGGGCCGCGATTCCCAACAGGATAATTCCCATATGGCTGATGCTGGAATAAGCAAGCACAAGCTTGAATTCCGCCTGGCGGAATGCCAGCACCGCACCGTACAAAATGTTGATAACGCCCAACACGGCGATCATAAACGCCCACTCTTTCGTCTGACCGGGGAACAGTTCCATGCCGAAGCGAATTAACCCGTACGCGCCCATTTTCAACATAATCCCGGAGTGCACCATGACGATGGAAGGCGGCGCTTCCGCATGCACTTTCAACATCCAGGTATGGAACGGGAAGATCGGCAGCTTGATGCCGAAGGCGATCAGAATCATAAGGAACAACGCCCACTTCATCGTATCGCCAAGATGCATCGGATTCGGGAAGCCCGGCTGCAATTCCGCGCCATAATTAACGAGCGCTTGCGAATTGTTCAAGTTCTGCACAATTTGATCATAGTCGCTGGTATAATACGCCGTAGTTCCCTGCTCGCCCGGAACTGCCACAAAACCGGCCGTATTGATTAAAATGAGGAAAGCGATCAGCATGACCGCGGAACCGATCCCGTTATAGAGCAAAAATTTATTGGCCGCGCGTTCCCGTTCCTTGTATCCCCAAATGCCGATCAGGAAGAAAGTCGGCACCAGCACCAGCTCGAAAAAGATAAAGAACAGAATCAGGTCTCTGGCCATAAAGACGCCCAGCAAACCGATTTCCATAAGCAGGTACAGGATGTAGAACGTCTTCCACCGTTTCTTGATGTGCGCGGCGGCGAGCGCCGCCATTACAGAAACGAGCGCCGTCAGCACAAGCAAGACGAGGGACATGCCGTCCACAGCCATCTTGTATTGGATTTGAATGAAGTAATCGGATAAACCATAAATAAACTTGCCTTCTTGATTTAACGGAATATGCATCCATGTTACATTTTCCACGAACTGAACTTCGCCGGAATGCCGGTCGAATTGCGTAAACAACAGTATCGACAAAACAAGCGGCAGCAAAGTGGTTGCAATCCCGACAATCTTCAGCCAACGTCCATTGCCGCGCGGCATGAACAGCAAAACCAATATGCCCAGAAGCGGGGAGAAGGTAATCAGGGACAAAATCGGGATATTATCCAACATGGATGAACCTCCTTCCCACAAGTACGATCAGCAAAATCATAAAGCCGACAACGGTTATGAGCCCATAGGACTGCAGTTGCCCGTTTTGCATGCGGGCGTCCAGTCTGCCAAGAACAACCGCGATCAAGGCGACGAGGCGGACGATGCCGTCCACGATCAAATTGTCAAACCATTGCAACAAAAGCGCGATGAATCGCAAAGGGCGCACGATGACCGCCTGATAGATTTCGTCGATGAAATACTTGCGATGCACCAACGTATAAAGCCAGGGGACACGCGCGCTGATCGCGTCGCGCGCAATTGTTTGTTTCGCGTACATGAGCCACCCAAGCAAAATGCCCAGCAACCCGACCGCGTTGGACAAAATGAAGACCGTCCAATTTACCGTCTCCGCCATATCTTCCTGGCCGGTCAACCAAACAGCCAACCACGGGTTGCCCGGAATCAGCACGAAGCCCGCGGCAACCGCCAATACCGCCAAAATCACGAGCGGAAAGGTCATCGAAGCCGGAGACTCGTGCGCATGTTCCGTTTTTTTCGGCTTTCCGGCAAATACGAGAAAAAACAACCGCGACATATAAAAGGCGGTGAAGAACGCGGCGATCAAGCCGATCCAAAAGAGCCACCGATTGTTGTCGTATGCCTCCGCCAAAATCAAATCTTTGGACCAAAATCCCGACAGCGGCGCGATGCCGGATAGCGCCAAAGCGCCGATGCCGAACGTCCAGGCGGTGATTTTCATCTTTTTTCCCAGTCCGCCCATTTCATTAATGTCCTGTGTGTGCGCAGCATGAATCACGCTTCCCGCCCCCAGGAACAACAGCGCTTTGAAGAACGCATGCGTGAACAAATGGAAAATGCCGGCCGTATATGCCAACCAGGTTCCCAACCCCAAAGCCATCATCATATATCCCAGCTGGCTCACGGTTGAATAGGCGAGCACGCGTTTGATGTCGTTTTGCGCCACGCCGATTGTCGCGGCAAAAATCGCCGTAAAACCGCCCACTATCGCCACTACCGTCAGCGCCGTCGGTGAGGCCAGAAATACATCATAAGTCCTTGCCACCAAATAGACGCCCGCCGCCACCATCGTTGCCGCATGGATCAACGCACTGATCGGCGTTGGGCCCTCCATGGCATCGGGAAGCCAGATATGCAGCGGAAATTGGCCCGATTTGCCAACCGCGCCGACAAAAATGAGAATGGCGATCCATGTGACAATGTTGCCGGAAATCAAGTTCTGGCTAATCGCATTATGTATCGCGCTGAATTCAAGCAGATGATCCGGGATGTTCCAGTACAGAAGCAAAATCGCCACCAATAAGCCGACATCGCCGATTCGCGTAACGATAAACGCCTTTTTCGCCGCCGCTTTCGCTTCGGGTTTGAAATACCAGAAGCCGATTAAAAGAAACGAGCAAACGCCGACGAGTTCCCAGAAAATGTACAGCTCAATCAAATTCGCGGAAATGACAAGCCCGAGCATGGAGAATGTGAACAACGCCACATAGCTGAAAAAGACGTGAATGCGGTTGTCGCCTTGCATATAGCCTTTCGAATAGATATTGACGACAAAGCTGACAAACGAGACGATGACGAGCATCAACGCATTCAGATTGGTGATTTCATATCCGATCCGTACAATAAAGTCGCCGAGATGGATCCATTGCCAGCCATCCTGCGTATAGTCCTGCACGGATCCGCCCAAACGCTCGCTCCACACCAGAATGGACAAAACGAAGGCCACGAACGTCGCGATGATGCCGATGTATGCCCCATTCTCTTTTAGCATCCTGCCCGCGGCCATCAGGATCAGAAACGCCAAAAGCGGCAGCAACGGGATCAGCCAGGCCAGTTGTGAAAAAGTCGATTCCATGGAAATTTCCCTTCCTCCTCAACGTTTTGCGCAGCAAGACATCCGCAAAAGCGCATTTCAGTGCTTCATTTCATCCATTTCCGTGACGTCGCTTGTTCCCTTGTTGCGATAAAGCGAAATAAGGATCGCAATGCCGACGGCGGCTTCAGCCGCGGCAACCGTAATGTTGAATAAGGAAAAAATTTGTCCCGTCAACGAGGGATGTTCCCCCAGTTTTGCGAAGGCGAGCAAATTCAGATTGACCGCATTCAGCATCAATTCGATGGATAACAGGACAATGACGGCGTTCTTTTTGGAAAGCGCGCCATACAAGCCGACGCAGAACAAAATGGCCGCAAGGATCAAATAGGATGAAATCAAACCGTTCATCGTTATTCATCCTCCCTTTTCGCAATGACAATAGCCCCGATAAACGCCACGGTCAACAGTACGGAAACAATTTCAAACGGAATCACATACCGGTTGAACAAAAGCTCGCCGATTTGCAGCGTGTTGTTTTGCGCCGGGTGAAAATCCTGCGCCCCGGGAAATGTGGAATTGCGGATCGCGTAAAACAATACGCCAAATAACGCTGCCGACCCGATCAACAGCAACGCCTGGTGCCACGGACGTTTCGGCTGTTCCTCATCCTGATTGTGCTTTGTCAGCATGATGCCGAATATCATCAAAATGGAAACGGCCCCGGCATAGATCAGCACTTGTACGAACGCGACAAATTCCGCTTCCAGCAAGACATATAGCCCGGCTAAACTTAAGAAGGTAAACGCCAGCGAAATGACCATATGCACGACTTTTTGAAAATTGATCATGAAAATGGCCCCGCTGATCACGCAAATCGAAAAAAAGGTAAAGACAAGCGTTTCACCGTGGCTGAAAAAATCGATCAGATTGCTCATTCGCTTTTCGTTCCCCCTCTTGCCTTGGCGGCGAAGGAATTGTTGTCCTTGCGAACGTTCTTGTTGTTTTTGTCCAACCATTCCATGTTTTTGAACAGATCGTCCCTGCTGTATGTCGCCAATTCGAAATTGTTCGTCATCAAAATGGCTTCCGTCGGGCAAACTTCCGTGCAAAGGTCGCACAGAATGCACAGCTCGTAGTTGATATCATATGTGGAGATGACTTTCCCTTTCTTTTCCGGATCGGGGTTCGGCTTTCCGGTCAAATTGATGCATTGCGTCGGGCAAATCTTTTGGCATTGATAACAAACAATGCACAGATCCGGCACAAAATGCTGGACGCCGCGGAAGCGATCGGGCATTTTGATTGGTACATCGGGATATTTGGTCGTTACTTTCTCCTGAAACATCGTCTTGAAGGTAACTCCCAACCCTTTCATGAGGCCCTTCATCCTGGTTCACCCCTTATGATGAGTAATCATATTATTTGACAAGCTCAAGCACAAATGCGGTCACGAAAATATTGATGAGCGAAAGCGGAAGCAACCATTTCCAGCCCAAACCCATCAATTGATCAATACGCAAGCGCGGCATCGTGGTCCGAACCCAGAAAAGGACAAAGACGACCGCGGCAAATTTCAGCAAGAACCAAATGATCCCCGGGATAAATTCAAGGAACGGCGCCGGCGCGTGCCATCCGCCCAAAAACAAGTGCGTCGTAAGCGCGGCAATCGCAAACATATACACGTATTCAGCCAGCATAAAAAACGCCCAACGGAAACCGCTGTACTCGACAAAATAACCCGCTACAAGTTCGGATTCCGCTTCCGGCAGGTCAAACGGCGTACGGTTCAACTCGGCGATCGCCGCCACAATAAACACGCAAAATCCAAGAATTTGCGGGATGAAATTCCAGTTCCAAAAGTACCCTTCCTGACCGGCAACGACGGTCTTTAAATCCATGCTGCCGCTTATCATGATCACACCGACGACCGACAGCACAAGCGGAATTTCATAGCTGATCATCTGCGCCGCGGAGCGCATGCCCCCGATCAGCGCGTATTTGTTGTTGGAAGCCCAGCCCCCCAGAATAATACCGATTGTGGAAATTCCCGACAACGCCACATAATACAACACGCCGACATCCAGATCGGCAAAATGGATGGTGGAAGTATAAGGAATCGTCGCCAGCACGACAAACGACGGCACAAACGTGATTACGGGAGCCAGAATAAACAGCGCCCGGTCCGCATTTTGCGGAATCGTATCTTCCTTGATCAGCAATTTTAGCACATCAGCCACGGTTTGCAGCAATCCGAACGGGCCGACGCGGTTTGGGCCGATGCGCGCCTGCGACCAGCCGATGACTTTGCGTTCCGCCAAAATCGCCATCGTCACAAATCCAAGCACGAGAAACAGCAACACTACGGCAAAGATAAAATAGATGGCAAAATTGCCGAACGTTAAATTTTTCTCCAGCAGGGATTCCATCAGCCGTCAACCTCCCCAAGGACAATGTCGATTCCGCCCAAAAACGTGATGACGTTCGCCATTTGCTCGCCGACCAGCAATTTCGGCAAAATCTGCAGATTCACAAAGGAGGGGCGGCGGAATTTCAACCGGTACGGTTCCTGTTTGCCTTTTGACATAATGTATGCGCCGAGTTCGCCGCGCGGCGACTCGATCGCCACATAGGTTTCGCCTTCCGGCGGGCGGATGACGCGCGGAACTTTGCCCATCGTTTCGCCCCCTTCGGGAAACTGTTCCAGCGCTTGTTCCAGGATGCGCAGGCTTTGTCTGATTTCTTCCATGCGGCAAACATAGCGGTCGTAGCAGTCCCCGTTTTTGCCAACGGGCACATCGAATTCAAAACGATTGTATATGGAATACGGTTTGTCCTTGCGAAGATCCCACTTGACGCCCGTGGAACGCAGATTTGCCCCGGATAAACCGTAATCGATGGCTGTCTTGGCGTCATACGCGCCTACGCCTTTGATTCTGGCCAGAAAAATTTCGTTGCCGCTTACCAGGTCGGCATAAACATCCAGCCGGCCTTTCATGTATTGCACAAATTGCTTTACTTTCTCGATCCAGCCTTCGGGCGCGTCCCATTTGACCCCGCCGACGCGCATATAGAAGTAGGTCAACCGCGCGCCGCAAAGTTCGTTAAACAGATTGACGATCATTTCCCGGTCTTTGAACGCGTACAAAAACGGGCTCATCGCGCCAATATCCAGCAAATAGGTGCCCCACCATACCAGATGGCTGGCGATTCGCTGCATTTCCATCACGATCAGACGCAAAAATTCGGCGCGTTCCGGGATTTCCAGATTCAGCATCGTCTCGACGGCATGGCATAAAACATAGTTTCCGGTCATGGCCGAAACGTAATCCATACGGTCCGTGTAGGGAATAATCTGCGTGTAGTTCAAACCTTCCGCCAATTTTTCCGTACCGCGATGCAAATAGCCGATTACCGGATTCGCTTCCGTAATCACTTCGCCATCCAGCTTCAAAATGATGCGAAACACGCCGTGTGTGCTGGGGTGCTGCGGCCCGACATTCAACAGCAGTTCTTCTGTTCTGATCAATGCTTACACCTCCGGATCGACTGGTACATAATCCTTGCGCAACGGATGCCCGACCCAATCATCGGGCAGCATGATTCTGCGCAAATCGGGATGTCCCGGAAAGTCGATGCCCAACAAATCATATATTTCGCGCTCATTCCAGTTTGCGGCGCTCCAAATTGCCGTCACGGAGGAGATGCTCGGCCGATCGCGATCCGTTTTCACTTTCACGCAGTATTCGCGTTTGGATACGAGCGAAAGCAGATGGTAAGCCACTTCCATATGCGTTTCCGCATCGATCCCGGTCATGTTGCGCAAATAATGCAACTGCAGTTCGTCATGATCGCGCAACAGACGCGCGACCTTGTCCCAATATTCCGCTTTGACATAAACAGTCGGCAAATGTTTGCTGAGTTCGTTGACTACCGCCGATTCCACCGCCTCTTCGCCGACCTCTTCCTTGATGATCTGCACCAGGCGATCAAGCCGCGGCTGCTCCGGCGAAGGTTCCTTCGGCGCCGCGTTTTCTTCCGCCGCTTTGCGGGCCGCCCTTTCTTTCGCCCGCGCTTCTCTGGCGGCGGCTGCGGCATCTCCGGCCGCCGGCGTTGCTCCGGCATCGCCTGCGGCTGCGGCCCGCGGCGGTCTGGCCGGTCGCTCCGGCTTCTCCGATGCAGTCTCTGCGGCATCTCCGGCTGCCGCGGCGGGGGCGGCTCCCGCCGCTTTTTCATTGGCGGTTCCGTCTTGCATGACAACCGCTTCCGAACGCGGCGGTCTGCTTGTTTCCGCAGCCTGTTCCTTCAATTGTTGCGCGGAATTTTCCGCCTTCTCCGCTTGCGGTTGTTTCTGCTCATCGCTCATAAATTGGTCACCTGCCTGCCCGTTTTCGCCTCATAACGAATCTTCTCCTGCAGCTTGTTGATGCCGTATATAAGCGCTGCCGGGTTCGGCGGGCAACCCGGTATATAAACATCGACGGGCACGATTTGATCGACGCCTTTCACGACGGAATAAGATCTGACATAAGGTCCGCCCGCGGTTGCGCACGAGCCCATCGCAATCACCCATTTCGGTTCGGGCATTTGATCGTACAATCTGCGCAACAGCGGCGCCATCTTTTTCGTTACGGTGCCAGCCACGATCATGACGTCGGACTGCCGCGGCGAGGCGCGGAAAATGACGCCGAAGCGATCCAGGTCATAGTGTGAGGCTCCGGTACCCATCATTTCGATCGCGCAGCATGCTAATCCAAAAGTAAGGGGCCACAGCGAGTTGCTGCGCGCCCATCCTTTTAATTCATCTAAAGTTACCAGAAGTACGTTGCGGGATAATTCCTGTTTTTCCTCCAACGTAATTTCCGTCAAATCGATGTCCATTGCAGCACCTTCTTTTTCCAGGCATAAATTAACCCCACAACAAGCAGGGCTACAAAGATCAACATTTCGATTAAGGCAAACATCCCCAATTTATGGAAGGCAACCGCCCAGGGGTATAAAAAGACAGTCTCAACGTCAAAAACAACAAACATCAAGGCGAACAAATAATAGCGGATGTTGAATTTGACCTGCCCCAGCCCCACAGGTTCGTTGCCGCTTTCATACGTTGTCGCTTTTTGCTCGCTCGGTTTGTTCGGACGAAGCCATTTGCCGATCGTAAGCGCTACAACCGGAAGCAAAATGCCAAGCGCGATAAAGATGATCACAATCACATAGTTATTCGTATATACCGGCATTGTATCCCTCCATTGTTTGGAGTATGAAAAGTGCTTAAACCCCTAAATATTATAGCAAATGGTATTTGTTTAGTCTATGATCTGCATCCAACAAAAGAAAATACGGCTGACAGGCGGAAAAAACAACGAAAGGCCGCCCCGGTTCATGCGGGACAGCCTTCTACACATCGCGTTATCTATAGTTTCCATGCGCCAGGACAAAACCCGCTGCTTTTAGGCGGTCAGCCTCCAGCGCCTGCGCTTTGTAGACGTTAAGCCACACCGCATAGCGCTCCTTGCGCAACGATAAAACGGGTGGATCGCCTTCCACGCCTACCCGTTCAACGCTAAAATGTTGGCTCCCCTCCCTGCGTAACTCGAGTGCCCCCCTAGATAACCCATCCACACACCGCTAACGGACGTAACTGAGGCTATTTGCCGAAAAAAGGCTGGGCAAAAATTTTAACGGACGCCACAGCGGCTATTTGCCGTTTTTTTACCTGAATGCCGCACAAAGTGCTAAAATAAGCGCGCCTGCGTCCGTTAAACTTGAAAACCGGGCGTAATACCCAAAATAGCCTCTGTCACGTCCGTTAGAACTGGAAGCCCACTACCACGTCCGGACTGAATTTCCTTGAATTTTACCTATAATGCACAATTGCCGATATAGCGCCCCATGCTGAGCGTGATTATGCCTATAACCGCAAATATGCGGATATACGGATCCACGCGGGGTGAACAGGAGCCCATAACGGCAAATATGCCGATATAGCGCCTCGTACCGAGCGAGATGGTGCCTATAACAAAAAGGGCTGTCCGTCCGGCATGTTTCGGCCTACTTGGACAACCCTGCAATTTCGTTGCTTCATCTCTATATTACGCAATATTCAATCAAGCTTCCGGCCGCTGACGGTAAGCCGGTTGATCGCCTTCTGCAGTGCCAATTCGGCCCGGCGGAAGTCGTATTCGTCCTTTTTGCCTTGCAGCCGTTTTTCCGCACGTGCTTTTGCGGCCAAGGCGCGCTCCACGTCAATCTCGTTCGGGAGTTCCGCCGACTCGGCCAGAATGACGACCCGATCTTTGCGCACCTCCAAAAATCCGCCGTTAACCGCAATCAACTCTTCCTGGTTGCCCCGCTTTACTTTAACCGGAGCAATCTTGAGCGGGGTGACAAGCGGAATATGGTTTGGCAAAATACCGAGTTCGCCAGCCGCCCCTTTCACGACGACCATATTCGCTTCAGCGGAATACGCTTTGCGCTCGGGGGTGACAACTTCCAATATAAGAGTGCTCACTTTCATTCCTCCCCGGCGAATCTTTATTTAGCCATTTGCTTTGCTTTTTCCACCGCTTGCTCAATCGTGCCGACATACAGGAAGGCGGCTTCCGGCAAATCGTCATGGCGGCCTTCCAGAATTTCTTTAAAGCTGCGCACCGTGTCTTTAACCGGCACATAGACCCCGGGATTGCCGGTAAACTGCTCGGCGACGTGGAAATTTTGCGACAGGAAGTTTTGCACTTTTCTCGCCCGTTGCACAGTCAGCTTGTCTTCATCGGACAATTCGTCCATGCCCAGAATGGCGATAATATCTTGCAATTCCTTGTAGCGCTGCAAAATTCGCTTGACGCCTTGGGCGACTTCGTAATGTTCCTGCCCGACGATTTCCGGAGTCAGAATGCGCGAGCTGGACGCCAACGGGTCGACGGCGGGATAAATCCCCATCTCGGAAATTCTCCGTTCAAGGTTCGTCGTTGCGTCCAGGTGGGCAAATGCCGTCGCCGGAGCCGGGTCCGTGTAGTCGTCGGCCGGAACGTAAATGGCCTGGATGGAAGTGACGGAACCTTTCTTGGTCGATGTGATCCGTTCTTGCAGTTGGCCCATTTCCGTTGCCAGAGTCGGTTGATAACCAACGGCGGACGGCATGCGTCCAAGCAACGCGGACACTTCCGAACCGGCCTGCGTAAACCGGAAAATGTTGTCGATAAAGAGCAGCACGTCTCTGCCTTCTTCATCGCGGAAATATTCGGCCATCGTCAAACCGGTCAAGGCGATGCGCAAACGCGCTCCCGGCGGTTCGTTCATCTGGCCGAACACCATGGCGGTTTTCGAAATAACGCCGGAATCTTTCATTTCATGATACAGGTCGTTGCCTTCGCGGGTACGTTCGCCGACGCCGGCGAAAATCGAATAACCGCCGTGTTCCTGCGCGATGTTGTTGATCAATTCCTGAATCAGGACTGTTTTGCCCACACCGGCGCCGCCGAACAATCCGACTTTGCCGCCTTTGGAGTAAGGCGCCAGCAGATCGACGACCTTGATGCCGGTTTCCAGCATTTCCGATTGCGTGGACAATTGCTCAAATTTCGGAGCCGGACGGTGAATCGGCAATTGCGTGGTCCGATCAACATCGCCCGCATTATCGATCGTTTCTCCAAGCACGTTGAAAATACGCCCTAATGTTGCCGGGCCTACCGGCACGGTAATCGGTCTGCCGGTATCGACAGCTTCCATTCCTCTCGTAAGGCCGTCCGTAGACGACATGGCCACGCATCGGGCCACGTTGTCGCCCAAGTGTACGGCAACTTCAACCGTCAATTTGATTTCCGGCTGGCTTTCCGATGCAGGCTGCGATATTGTGATCGCATTTAAGATCTCAGGCAGATTCCCGCGTTCGAATTCGATATCGACAACCGGGCCCATTACCTGAATGATGCGGCCTTTGTTCATCTTTTTCCCTCCTAAAAGCTTTGCTTAAGCATTGCCGCGAGTAAGCATTCGCCAAACGCTTCCGAAAAGAAAGCGGCGCTGTAAGATTAGACTTGCGCGTTAGCCCCGGCGACGATTTCCGATATTTCCTGGGTAATAGAAGCCTGGCGGGCGCGATTGTACTGCAGCGTATACGTGTTGATCAGCTTGGTCGCATTCTTCGCGGCGTTGCCCATTGCGGTCATCCGCGCCCCGAATTCGCTTGCCTTCGCTTCCAGCACCGCGCTGTAAATTAGCGTCTCCGCATAACGGGGCAACAGCGCTTCCAGCACTTCTTCGGGAGACGGTTCGTATTCATAGCTTGCGCCCACCCCCTCAGGCTTCACCTCAGCAAGGGGAAGAAGGCGTTTTTGCTCCGGTTTTTGCGAGATGGCATTGATAAACCGGTTGTATACGATCACCAGTTCATCGCATTGTTCCGTTTCATAAGCGCGCACCGCGGCGTTGGCGATTGCCCGAATGTCCGAAAAACGGACAAAATCCGGCAGACCCGTCAACTCTTCGGCGATCCGGAAACCGCGTCTCTTAAAGAAGTCGCGGCCCTTGCGACCGATCACAAACAGGATATATTCATGTTCCGATTTGTGTTTTTCGCGGATCGTTTGCAAGATGCCGCGCAGCAAATTGGCGTTGTAACCGCCTGCCAGGCCGCGGTCTGAAGTAATAACCAGATAACCGGTCTTCTTCACTTCCCGCGTTTGCAGCATCGGGTGTTTGATCCCTTTTGATCCGGCGGCGATGCTGGCGATAACCTCTTTCATCTTATCGGAATAAGGACGGGAAGAAACTGCCGCATCCTGCGCCTTTTTCAACCGGGATGCCGCGATCATTTCCATCGCTTTGGTGATTTGCTTCATGTTTTGCGTGCTTTTGATTCGCCGCTTGATGTCGCGCATTCCTTTAGCCATACTTTATTCACCGCCTTGAAACTTGAGGTGCACTCAAGCCAAACTCATGTTTAAGAAATCCAGTTCTTACGCGGAAACGGCGAAACCTTTTTTAAACGTCTCGATCGCTTCCTTAAGCGTCTTTTCATTGTCTGCCGTCAAGTCCTTGGTATCGCGAATCGACGCGAACACCTGCGGGAAACTTGAATCGATGAATGACAGCAATTCTTTTTCAAAGCGCAGCACATCTTCAACCGGAATATCATCCAGATAGCCTTTAACCGCCGAGTAGATGCTGACTACCTGTTTTTCAACCGGCATCGGCACATTGACGCCTTGCTTCAGGATTTCCAGAGTGCGCGCGCCTCTTGTCAATTGCGCTTGCGTCGCTTTATCCAGATCGGAAGCAAACTGCGCAAATGCCGCCAACGAACGATATGCCGCCAAGTCCAACCGCAGCGTGCCGGCAACCTTCTTCATCGCCTTGATCTGCGCGGATCCGCCGACGCGGGAAACGGAAATACCGACGTTGATCGCCGGACGTTGGCCGGAATAGAACAAGTCGGATTCCAGGAAAATTTGTCCGTCGGTAATGGAAATCACGTTGGTCGGAATATAGGCGGATACGTCGGACGCCTGCGTTTCAATAAACGGCAGCGCCGTCAGCGATCCGCCTCCCAATTCGTCGCTCAGCTTCGCGGCGCGTTCCAACAAGCGGGAGTGCAGATAGAATACGTCGCCGGGATACGCCTCGCGGCCCGGAGGACGGCGCAAAAGCAAGGACAGTTCGCGATAGGCGGCGGCTTGTTTGGACAAGTCGTCATAAATCACGAGCACGTGTCCTCCGTTATACATGAAATATTCGCCCATCGCGCAGCCGGCGTATGGCGCAAGGAATAATAGCGGCGCCGGTTCGGACGCGCTGGCGGTTACAACGATCGTATATTCGAGCGCGCCATGGCGGCGCAACGTTTCCACAACTTGCGCAACCGTTGATTGCTTTTGTCCGATGGCGACGTAGATACATTTTACGCCGTTGCCTTTTTGATTGATGATCGTATCAATCGCGATCGCCGTCTTGCCGGTTTGCCGGTCGCCGATGATCAATTCGCGTTGGCCGCGGCCAATCGGCACCATGGAGTCAATCGCCTTGATTCCCGTTTGCATCGGTTCATGCACCGATTTCCGCTCAATCACGCCTGGGGCACGGGATTCAACCGGGCGGAATTGTTTCGTCTCGATCGGGCCCTTGCCGTCAAGCGGTTGTCCAAGCGGGTTGACGACACGGCCGAGGAGCTCTTCGCCAACCGGCACTTCCATAATGCGCCCCGTTCTGCGGACCTGGTCGCCTTCGTGAATGTCTTTGTAGGGGCCGAGAATGACAATACCCACGTTGTCTTCTTCCAGGTTCAGCGCCATGCCCATCACGCCGTTGGAGAACTCGAGCAGTTCTCCCGCCATGGCGTTCTGCAAGCCATGGGCGCGGGCGATGCCGTCACCGACCGTGATAACGGTACCGACATCGTATACTTCAATTTCCGATTTATATTGCTCAATCTGCTGTTTGATCAGCGTGCTGATTTCTTCCGGTCTGATGCTCAAACCATCTCACCCCTGACTAGATTGCTTTCGATTCCGTCAAACCTTTTTTCAAACGTTCCAATTTTCCGGATAAGCTGCCGTCGTACAACCTGTCGCCGATACGCACCTTTATTCCGCCCAACAGCGTCGGGTCCATAACCGTTTGCACGCGGATTGTCTTTCCGCACAATTTGCTGAACTTGTCGGCAATTTCCTGAACCTCTTCGGCGGAAACGGGAAACGGGGAGGCGACAATTGCGTCCGCGCGACCGAGCGCGTCATTGGCCGTTTGCACAAAAGCGTGATACAGTTCGGCCAACATGGCGCTTCTGCCGCGCTCGAACAAGAGATTGACAGTGCGCAGGAGAGTTTCGTCCATTTCTCCTTTGAAGACTTGTTTGACCAATTCCGTTTTGGCTGCCGCATCGATGTTCGGGTGCCGAATGATGCGCCTGAATTCCGGATGCGCGGACACCGTTTCAACAAGAAGCTTCAGCTGTTCCTCGACAAGAGCCTGACTGTCATGCTCGCGGGCAACTTCAAACAGCGCCCGGGCATATCTTCTGGCTACCACGCCATCACCTGTCATAGCTTGTCTCCCACCTCATTCAAGTAGTGGTTGACAATCTCCGCCTGCGATTTCTCGTCGATTTGTTTCTCGATAATTTTCGAAGCAATCAGCACGGACATGGCGCTGACCTGGCTGCGCAATGCGGCAACCGCCTTGTTCTTTTCGCTCTCGATATCTTTCAACGCTTCCGCTTGCAGGCGGGCGGCCTCATCTTTCGCTTTCCGGATGATTTCCTCCGCCTCGCGCACGCTGGTCGTCTTGGCCCGCTCGATGATCTCGTAAGCGTCCTGGCGCGCCTGATTCAGGACCTGCTTTTGCTCCTCCAGCAGCTTTTCCGCCTGCACGCGGTTTTGTTCAGCGGTCTTGATGTCACTCAGTACGCGCTCGCGGCGTTTTTCCATAATGCCGAACAACGGTCCGAACGCTTTTTTCTGCAAAAAATAATACAGGATGCCGAACGCTATAATGGCATACACAAATGTCGTCCATTCAAAAGACAACTTGGAGTCACTCCCTTCTTGGCTACTCGCGGAAAAAGCAAAACGAAGGCGTGGAAGGCTCTTCCTTCCGCGCCGTTTGGAACCTTACAGTACAAATACAAAGAGCAGTGCGAATACGAGAGCAATAACCGGAAGGGCTTCGACAAGACCGATACCGATAAACATCGTGGTTTGCAATGTCCCGCGCAACTCAGGCTGACGGGAAATGCCTTCCAATGCCCGGCCTACGATCAAACCGTCGCCGATACCTGCTCCCAATGCACCCAAACCAATCGCAATTGCTGCCGCCAGAAAACTCAAATCCATGGTAAATCCTCCTCAAATATAATTAGTAGTTTTTTGTTTAATGCTCTTCATGCGTTGCCAACGCCGTAGATAAATACACCATCGTCAAAATGGTAAACACAAACGCCTGAATTGCGCCTACAAAAATACTGAATCCCTGCCAGGCAATAAGCGGAATGATGCCCACGAATCCTGCCGAAATAATAACCGAGATCAGCACTTCACCGGCATAAATATTGCCAAAAAGCCGCAAACCAAGCGTTAAAAACTTCGACACTTCTTCAATAATCGAAATCGGCAAAAATACCGGGTTTGGCGATACATAATGCTTGAAATAGTTTTTGGCGTTGCGCGTAATTCCCAAAAAGTGGACCATGAAAATGACCATGAACGATAGCCCCATCGTGGTCATTACGCTGGCCGTGGGCGATTTCCACCAAACCAGGGAGACGCCCTCATGGCCTTTCGCAGCCGCAGCGGCAATGTCAGCCTGGGAAACAACCTCCAGACCAAAGATGGAAAACGGCTTTGTATGTTCGGTCACGATCGAGAACGGCAACCCCAACAGATTTCCGATAAAAATGAACATAATCAGGGTAATCCCCAGCATGATGAAGGACTTTCCTTTTTTCATATCCATTGTGCTGGCGATTAAACCCTGAACAAATTCAACAACCCACTCGAAAAAATTTTGCATCTTGCCGGGATTTTCCGCCGACAGTCTGCGCGTACCCGCCCAGGCAAGGATGTACACGATGATTGCGGTAACGGTGATCATAATGATGCTCGCCAAATCAAACTTGATGCCAGCCAAAGTGATTATCGGTGATTCATGCATTGAACAGATTTCACCCCTTTCCGCAGGAAACCATAGTGCTTGCAAGTCCATGAACTTGAACCGGAACCATAACAAAGCTCCGGCTCGTTGCTATCAGCCGTGTCGATTTCTTATATTAGCAATAATGCCCAGTAGGAGTGTTACCAATTGCGTAAAAAATAATCCCGCCAGCGTCGTGGAAAATGCAATGTCTTCGGCTTCAAGCGAAACCAGGACTGCCAATAACGAAATTGCCGCTCTCGGAACAAAGCCGATATTGACTTTCTTGCCGGTCTTGCGAAGAACAGCATCCGCCGCCAGACGAATCTTCAAAGCCAAATACATCGAATTGATCCAACTCGCCGCCGCACCAAGCAACAGTCCGGCAAAATACGAATGGTAACGCGGAACGGCAAACCATCCGAGCAAGCAAATTCCCAGAAAAACAAGGGATACTTTGCTAACCGCTTTCAGATGGGCGGAAAATTCATCCATGACGGTCCCCCATGAATCTTCTCATGATCATTACCACGCTCGCAATTCCCGCGAGAAGGCCGGCCATGATTCCGATCACTATCCAATATTGATGGCTCGTCCAAGCGGCAATCGTCCGGCCGCCGAAAAACCCCGCAGCCATAAAAACGGCCAGATCAACTCCAATCGCGCCGACAAGCGACGCGGCCAGCCATGGATTCTTATCCGGCTTTTCATTCATGGGAAAAATCACTCCACGGGAAGCCTGCCAGGGGAAAAACACATTTTTTCACGAACCCTCATTTATTTTATCGAAGTGAACTTCGGTTTGTCAATTTGAATAAATTTAAACATTTCGTGAACGTAATTTGAAAAACCGCATAAAATCAATGATTCCGGCCGACGGCAACTGTACAGTGCAACGAAACGGTGTCGGCAAAACCGCTGCACGCCGTCAAGTTGCGCAAAAAGGCCGCGGCTTGTCCGGACTTAGCCCGTGTCCGTACAAAATCGCCTGGACAATTCGCCGCGAAGCTTGTCCGTCTCCATACGGGTTTGCCGCTTTGCTCATCTTTTCATATAAAGCGGGGTAGGTCAGCAAGGCCGCGGCGCGATCATACACCCGCTCTTCAGCGGTCCCCACCAGTTCGAGAACACCCGCTTCCACGCCTTCCGGCCGCTCGGTCGTATCCCGCAAAACAAGCGCCGGAATGCCGAATGACGGCGCTTCTTCCTGAATGCCGCCGGAGTCCGTCAAAATCAAATGCGTATGCGGATAAAAGTTGTACAAATCAACCACATCAAGCGGTTCAATCAGGCGAATGCGCGGGTGGTTTCCCAAAATCTCATGGGCGGGTTCCAGCACGGCCGGATTCGGATGAACCGGGTAAACGATCCGCACGTCGGTAAATTCATCGGCGATTCGCCTGACTGCCCGAAAAATGCGGCGATGCGGCTCGCCCTGCGCCTCGCGGCGGTGCGCCGTCATCAGAATTAACCGGTTGCCGTTAGCCCAATCCAACACCGGGTGCGTAAAGTTGTCTTTAACCAAATATTGCATCACATCGGTAATCGTATTGCCGGTCACAAAGATCGCCGCTTCCGGCTTGTTTTCCTTGCGCAGATTGCCGGCCGACCACGCGGTCGGAGCGAAATGCAAGTCAGCGAGCACTCCCGTCAATTGCCGGTTCATTTCTTCCGGGTATGGCGCCATCTTGTTCCATGTACGCAAGCCGGCTTCCACATGCCCAACCGGAATTTGCTGCATGAAGGCGGCGAAACTTGCCAAAAAGGTCGTAATCGTATCCCCGTGCACGAGGATCAAGTCCGGCTTGGCCTCCCGCAAAACCGGCTCCAGGCCTTGCAGCACCCGGACAGACAACTCGTTCAGCGTTTGCCTTTCCCGCATCACGTTCAGATCGTATTGCGGCTTAATCCCGAACAGATGGAGCACTTGATCCAGCATTTCCCTATGCTGCGCCGTCACGCAAACAATCGGCTCCATTTCATCCTTATGCTTGTTCATTTCGAGCACGAGCGGAGCCATCTTGATTGCTTCCGGACGCGTGCCGAAAATGGCCATCACTTTTAACTTGCCGCGCATGTTCTACTCTCCAGTCTATTTCGTGCCGAACAGCCTGTCGCCCGCGTCTCCCAATCCCGGAACGATATATCCGTGATCGTTCAGACAGTCATCGATTGCCGCAACATAAATATCGATATCCGGATGGGCTTGCTGCACCGTCTTGATGCCTTCCGGCGCTGCGATCAGGCACATCAATTTGATTTGCGTACAGCCTCTTTTTTTCAGCATTTCAATAGCGGCGCTGGCGGAACCCCCGGTCGCCAGCATCGGATCGATCACGATCAACTCCCGCTCCTGCACATCGGTAGGAAGCTTGATATAGTATTCAACAGGCCGCAGCGTGTCGGGATCGCGGTACAAGCCGATGTGCCCGACTTTCGCCGCCGGCAGCAGTTTCAAAATACCGTCAACCATGCCGAGCCCGGCCCGCAAAATGGGAATAAGCCCAAGCATGCGCCCGGAGATGATTTTCCCTTCGGCAACCGCCACGGGTGTTTTCACTTGCGTTTTTTCCAACGGGATGTCGCGTGTAATTTCATACGCCATTAATGTCGCAACTTCATCAACAAGTTCGCGGAATATTTTCGTATTTGTTTCCTCGTTGCGGATGAACGTCAGCTTATGCTGTATCAGCGGATGATCACAAACGAAGATTTTGCCCAATGCTGCTCCTCCCAACGTCTTTTATGGCAAAAACACATTTCAAGCCTTGTCCATTATATCATTCCGCGCGCCCGCTTGCACATAAGAAAAAACCCCCGAAAATATCGGGGGATGGCGGTGCAAGCGTTAGTCAAATTCGATCGTGATTTCCTGTGTTTCCTGATCCCACGTCACTTTTGCGCCCAACTTTTCAACAACAAACCGCAAGGGCACAAAAGTGCGTCCGTTTTTGATGACCGCCTGTTCGGGCATTTGAACTTTTGCGCCGTTTACGATAGCCGTTTGATCGTTTGGCCGTACGACCACCTCGTTGCCGTTTGCCGTAAACGTGATTTCATGCGTTTCCTGATTCCAGACAGGCTCGGTATCGGCAACTTTACTGATAAATTTGACCGGTATCATCGTGTTGTTATTTGTGGTTATATAGGGCGGCTCATCCAGATAGACGATTTCGTTTCCCACAGTGGCAAAACCGTCGCCGATCGTCACGTTGCCTGTGCGCTTCAGATACTGTTCCGCAAAGAAGCGGATAATCGAGTGATCGCCCAATTGTTTGATTTTGGTCCGGTCGGTTAAATCTTCAATGGACAATGCGTTCGCAAAATCGGCTTCCGGCAGGGAAACATCCTGATTGATATTCCAGTTTTGCGTTTCGATGTTCAACTTCAGTTTTACCACATCTCCCAGTATCGGCTGGGATACGCCCAAATCGATGTTGACGTTGGCTCCGACGGTATGCGCGTCCGGTGTAAGATACAGATCGGCCTGCGTCAGAAAATCGACGTTCGCGCCCGTCTCCTCTTCGATTTTTTGTTCGTTATATTGGTCCAACTCCGCTTTCATGTCAAGCAGAAAATTACGAAAATCCTCTATTTCCGCATCCAGTTCTTCATCGGTCAGGGCGTCCGCCGAATCGCCCTCCACAATTGCGGAAAACTCTTTCGCCATCGGCTTTAACCCGTCGTATTCAGCCAAATTGCCCAAGAAGTACGAAACAAACGAAATGATATCGTCAACCGTCAGTTCAACATGAATTTGCTTGACGCTTTGCGTTCCTTCCGGCGTAGTAACATTCACAAATCCGCGGTCTTCGATTTTTCGCAAGTTGAAGTTAAACTGGTCAAGATAATCTCTGAATGTGTCGGCAAAAAAGCCTTTTAATTTCGCAGTCATTTCCTTGGAGTCGAAAGAACCCGCCAAATATGCGGCGAATTCCGGATCGGACGGACTGATTTTAATATACCGATCCTCCGATGATGTGCGGGCGTATATTTCATCATCTTTTGCAAAAATTTCTAAAAAGGGATCTTTGTCGCTTTTCCAATATTTCGAGTTCTTCAGCGGGGCCGGGTCGACAAAACTAAATTTTACGTAAATATCTTGCTCTTTCGTCGTTTTCTGTTCAATGATGATTCCCGATTTTAACAGTTCGGAGACCATGCCGGTTACTTCCTCATCTACGCTGCCATACGCTTCTGTGATTTGATCCGGAATTTGCAAGTCTATCTTCAAAACCATTTTCGATTCCACAGAATCTACCAACAAATTATTCAGCCAGGCATCCTTTAAAGCAGGTGACGTCGAAGAGCAGCCAACTAGCAGCAGCATAAGCGCTAATGACGCCAGTAAAATTTTTTTCACAAAGGTTCCCCTCCCATTATCGATACACTACCATAAAATGCCACCCGCAGCAGACACCATAACTTTATCATGTTCCATTTCAACAAACAAGGAAAAAATAGGCAGCCCTGATGGCTGCCTATAAGATAAATTTACTTTATTAATTTTTATCTTAAAGATGTAATGAGTAGCCAATGTCACTAGCGTTGCATCAAACTTTATTACAAAAATTTTGTTAGAACCTCGATGCAACGTTAGTGAGCTAATGTGCTTCTAAAACGCAGTTGGTCAAGGATATTGACGTTTTACAAGCAAATAAAGGATTCTAGTATGAACAAAAATAGAACGCAATAGCACTTGAAGAAAAAAGAGAGCGCTTCTCAGAGCCGTCAGCTTTTTTTGAACATCTAGTGGAACTTGGGATTTTCGCATACAAATAAAGTCTTTAGCGGGCAATTTGGCCGCCTGTTAGGCAAGGAGTATATATTTTGTAATCAATCTAGAAATCTTACAGCTTCGCTAGGTCTGCCAAAATGACGTTCATTACTCCAGTCGGCACACGTGCCATGCTGTTCTCGGCAACTTGCTTCAGGGTATACATGCTCATAAATTTGAGCATGGGCCCTTCAAACAGATGCGGCAAATGCTTACGCAACACTTCCGTTGCAGCCTCATCGTTCAAAATATCGTTCAATACTGTATTTTCCGTATAATCGGTATGGAACAGATCCGCGTTTTCATAACGAAAAATATAGGTGCCCGATCCGACGACGAGTTTGACGCCGCCATCGTACTCCGATAAGGACATGATGCCATCCACAGTATCTATCGGCTTACCTCCTTCCATCAAACCAGAGGCTGACGCGCCTTTTAATATAACTTCCGCCGTCGTATTCGGGGGAACGATCACATTCACTTCGATCTGGGCGCCATCCACCTTCCAGCCTGACTCTATTTTTCCGTACGGGGAAATATGAGACGCCTTGGCATAGGAAATCGCCTTGGTTCCAAATAATGGCTCGATATGAATCCGCTTGAATGCAGGAACAGAAGGATCCATGTCCAAGCCGGCCATTTTTCGGTACATCCAGTCTCCGATTGCACCGTATGCGTAGTGATTGAACGAATTCATATCGTCACTCCAGAACGAGCTATCTGGTTTGATGCTGTCCCAATGCTCCCAGATCGTCGTCGCACCCTTAGACACCGAATACAGCCAGCCCGGGTAGCTTTCCTGAAGGAGCAGCCGAACTGCGGTGTCGTGATATCCGTGGTTTGACAACGCGAAGCATAGGTACGGCGTGCCGACGAAGCCGGTCATTAGATGATAGCCGTTCTCCACAATCAAAGCGTTGAGATCTTTAGCCACGCGCGCGCGAACGCTCTCCTCCGCCAAATCGAACATTAGCGTCAGCACATGCGCTGTTTGCGTGGGTGCTGCCACTCTTCCCGACGCAGTGAGGAACTCCTCCTGGAACGCACGGACTACGCGTTCATGTAGTTCCCCGTACTTTGCTTCGTCTTCTTTGAATCCCAAAACTTTCGCCGCCTCACGAACCAATCGTGTCGAATAGGCGTAATACGCGGTGGCGATAAGCTCGCGCGGGGTAGCACCCACATAACTGTCTTCGTTCGCGTCGAGGCCGAGCCAATCTCCGAAGTGAAATCCTGTGTCCCAGAGATACTCATTTTCTCCCTGCGCTCGGATATATTCCACCCACGCTTTCATGCTTTCGTATTGCTCGGAGAGCAGACGCTTGTCGCCGTAATATTGATACACGGTCCAAGGGCATATGACTGCGGCATCCCCCCATGCGGCGGAGCTTGCCCCCTCCGCCACATTGGGAATAACGAACGGCACGCCGCCATCCATATACTGCTCCGCCTTCAGATCGTGAAGCCACTTCGTGAAGAAGGGAGCGCCTTGAAAATTGAATAGGGCGGTACTGATGAACACCTGCGCATCCCCCGTCCAACCGAGCCGTTCATCCCGCTGAGGGCAATCGGTCGGCACGTCTAGGAAATTACCCCGTTGGCCCCATCGGATATTGCTCTGCAACCGGTTCACCCGGCTGTCCGAGGTCTCAAATGAGCCCACCGATTCCATATCCGAATGCAGAACTTCCCCAACGAAAGCGTCTAACGGCAGTGAATCGCTAGGATAACCTTCCACTTTCACATAACGAAATCCCATGAAGGTAAAGTGCGGAGCATAACTCTCAATTCCAGCGCCCCTGGCAGTATACTCTACAGTTTGATTCGCCAAACGGAGGTTGCCGAAATAGATATTGCCCTCCTTATCCAGCACTTCGGCATGCCGTAAAACGATCTTCGTACCCGCTGGGGCCTGCACGTTCATTCGTACGCGTCCCACCATGTTCTGACCCATATCAAGTACATGATCACCAGCCGGTGTGATGAAGGCAGATACCGGCCGGATCTTCTCAGTGACACGTGTTGGCCAGTTTTCCTGTGGCACTAAGATGTGCATCGGCAAATCCAGCACCTCAGCGGCAATCCACGTCTCGTCCTCGAACTCGCTCTCTGTCCAGCCGTCCTGCTCCAGACGCGCGTCATATGTTTCTCCGTTGTAGATAGTAGCGTACAAAACCGGGCTCGTGGCACATTTCCAAGAAGCGTCAGTGGCAATAACTTCTTCGGTGCCGTCTTCATACTGAACATGCAATTGTAACAACGCAGCGCGACGATCTCCGTATTTGAAATTCTGATTTTCGAATCCCATACCGCTGCGATACCAGCCATCACCAAGATGGATGCCGATCACATTGTAACCGGGCCGTAGAAGTCCCGATACGTCATAGGTTTGATATTGCAGTCGATACTGATAGCTGGTCCAGCCGGGAGCCAGCACGTCATCCGACACCCGCTTGCCGTTCGCGTATAACTCGTACACCCCTGCAGCTGTGGCGTAGATGCGGGCAGTAGCGATCCCATCTTTTAATTCAAAACTTTTGCGAAGCAAAAACGCCGCTTCCGTCTGGGGATCGATTCTCGAAGCGTCCGGCGTTATCCATTTCGCTTGCCATTCCACCTCGTCCAACAGTGTCGTCTCGAACCAAGCTGTCACGCTCCAATCCGATTCGTTTCTCTCGGTATCCCACACTTTTACTCTAAACGCATAACGTGCCCGGGACTGCAAGGTGGGGCCGGCATATTGGACTTGTATGGAGGCGTCGCTTTCCGTATAGCCGGAATCCCAAATCGGCGCGCTGAAATCCCCATTCGCACCGGAGACGACTATCCGATATCCCTTCTGCAACGTGCCGCGCCGGTCCGAAAGCAAACGCCAACCGAAGCGCGGTACTCGAGTCCCAATCCCCAACGGATTATGCCGGTATTCGCAGGTCAGATCTGTTACTTGTAAAACACGCATAAATATTGTTCCCCCTTTTATGGATGGTCCCGATCCGAAACCTTCTCAGCCTTTGACTGAACCGCTGGTCATACCTGCCACAATTTTCTTGTTGAAAAAGAGAAACAGCAAAAGCGGCGGAATCGTGATCAGTAAAATGTCCGTGAATAGCAAATTCCACTGCGATATGAACTGACTGGTAAAATTATATAACGTTAGCTGTACTGTAACATTTTTTGATCCCGGCAAGAAATACAATGGATTAGTAAAATCGTTAAAAATGAAAACCGATTGCGTCACGATAATTGTGGCGGTGACCGGCTGTAACAAGGGGAAAATGATCGTGAAGAACAGCCGGTATCCTCCAAATCCGTCCACAACCGCGGCTTCATCGATTTCACGCGGGATTGTAGCCATAAATCCCCGATAGAGCAACACGCAGAAAGGAAAGCCGAGCGCGACCTCCACAAGCACCAAACCTGTCATCGTTTTGAAGAGATGAAGTTCATTTAGTACCCATATAGTCGGCACGATCGCGGGAGGAATGATCAGACCGGACAGAACGAAGAAGCTGATCCACGGTGTTGCCTTGTCTTTCCGGCGCTGCATTACGAAGGCGGCCATCGAACTGACGACAACCATCGCCATTATGGACAAAACCGTGAGCACCGAACTGTTCCAAAGCGCGCGAACCAGCATAAAATCACGAAAAGCGATAACGTCCTTAATGTTCTGCCACAACTGAAAATTCGAAGGCCATGCCAGATTCATTTCGGAAGCTTCCTGTGCGCTCTTCATAGCGGTCAGCATAACAAAATACAAGGGGACCCAGAAAATGACAATGCTTGCGAGCACGGCCACCACTTCGATGATTAATTTGCGCAGTTTGCGGCTCATAGGTCCACCTCTTTACGCGTGAGATATCGAGACAACGGATATACGATGGCGGTGACAAACAAGAACAGGATGACATTGCCTGCCGTAGCCAATCCGTAAAATCCGCCCTGATACTGTTTATAAATAATGGAGGCAATCACGTCAGTCGCGAAGCCCGGGCCACCTCTGGTCATTGCCCAAATCAAGTCGAACGACCGCAAACCGCCAATGAAGGCGAGAATGATGACCGCGTTCGTCGCTGGACGGCTGAGCGGCACGATGATGTTCCAGAACTTGTTCCAGGCGTTCCCGCCGTCAATCTGCAGCGCCTCGTAGTATTCCTGTGGAATTGCCATTATTCCGGCGATATAAATGACTGTAGCCAAACCTACTCCCTTCCACACATCTACCCATGCGACCGACAAGAGCGCGATCCGCGTGTCTCCCAGCCAGTCTGGACCTTCGATGCCGATCCGAGCCAAGGCCATATTGAATAGACCCGTTGTAGGATGCATCATCATGCTAAAGGCGATGCCGACGGCAATTGTACTAACAAGTGTGGGAAAGAAGACAACAGAACGGAGGTAATCTTTCGTTCGGATATTGCCGGTCAGGAACACGCCGAGTAGCAATCCCCCGACGACCTTTAAGGAACAGGTGACCACCGCGTAGACGAAAGTGTTTCTGAATCCAATGCTAAGCGAAGGCTCTTGAAAAAAGGTGATGAAGTTTTCTAGCCCGATATATTCCCAATCCGAAAGCGTCCATCGGGTCATGCTAAAAAAGAAGGACATGATGGTCGGCACAATGAAAATGATTATATAGATAATGGCCGCGGGCAGCAAAAAGTTGTAGGTATATATTCTTTTGAATACTTTAGTCAAACCCAATCCCTCCCGATGGCAACCAGCAGTTTGCCC
>DASVDB010000177.1 GCA_036381315.1 Bacilli bacterium
GCGCTTGCTGAGCAGGCAAATGCCAGGATCGGCAAGCAGACAAGGCTTATGAAAAACTTGCTAACTTTCATGCCTATCGCCCCTTGAGAATATAGTCATACTTGTTAGTGTTGACCGCTTCCAAGAAATTTATTCCAATAAAAAAAGAACGCCTTGCGGCGCTCTTTTCCCCTTGCATGTTTTTGCTATATATATTGTTATTCCTGCACAATCAGTTTTGCTTTCATGTCGGCGTGGCCCGTACCGCACAACACGGCGCATCGCATATCGAACGTGCCGGCTTTATCGAAAGTGACCTTTTTCTCGTTATTGTTGCTGTCCAGCTTCACGTCGTAACCGTCAATTTCCAGGCCGTGCAGGCCGATTTGGCTGTCCAGCGTAACGGTTAAGGTCTGGCCTTTTTTCACAACATATTCCGGTTTGTCAAACTGGAAGTTCGTAGCGATGACCAGCAATTGGTCATCCCGCTGTTCCGCCGCTTTCTCCTTGCCGTTAGGCGCATTGATCGCCAAAACGATTACACCGAATACAAAGGCGCCCACAAACAAGACAAAATATAAATACTTCATCATGGTAAATCCCCCAGCTCTGTATATGATTTTGATTCGACGATAGCAGAAACTTACCGTAAAGCGGCTTTCATTGAGAATCGTTATCGTCCGGCAAAACTACAAATACTATATTACAAAAGAACGTCCGCTTATTTCAACTTATTTTTAAAATTTTTATTCGTTGACATGCCACGGCGGCTCCGACACGCTTCTTACGATGGCCTGCTCCTTTTCCTGGTAAATGGCCTCCGCTATTTGGCGGGTTTGCTCGCGCAGCCACATCGTCGTCTGGGTAAGCTCCGTATAATCGGCCTCGCCATACATATCGATACGGTTGTCCTTGCGCAGCCTGTCCGCTTGCTGGAACTCTTTCACCGCCCCGCGTTTGTACACGGCAAACGTTCGTCCGCCGTTTTGCCTGACAATGGAAAACGCGGGCACGTCGCTTGGCCCGTCGGCGATATAAATCATATGCGCAAACGGCACCCGGCGGTCATGAGGCGACATCGACGCGTTGACGTCAATTTTTTCGTCCACGTTCGAACCTTTGTTGATTTCAAATATCGCCCGGGTTTTCGAAGTGTTGTCGATCGTATAGCCGACTTGCGTGATTTGCCGCTGTCCGGCGGCGGGCCCTGCCGCGCGCTGCGCCTCGTTCGCGCCGCAAAGCGCGGACAACTCCGGCTCTTCGATAAACTCGCAGCCCCATATGCCGTTTACATACGGCGCGATGCGCGAACCCCGGATCATCTCCGCCAATCCGGTGCTGACGATATAATGCTCGACGCTGATTTTATATTTGCGGTAGCGCTTGTCTTCTTCAATCCACCTGCGCAACTCTCCGAAAAATTCCGGCAACCCCGGATAGAAGGTCAATTGCGCGCCCAACTCGTGCAACACATCATTGTTCAAACCCGGAAACACCCCCTGCTGCACGCAGGTAAGAAAATGATTGAGGTAAATCGTTTCCCGGTTGACCCGCATGCGCGGATACTTGCGGCGGTATGCGGCTGCGAGCGCGTTCACTTCCTCCCAGAAAGCGTTGCCGTTAACGCCGTATTTGGCGAAAATCGGCTGCTGCATGTAGCCGTCGATCAAGGTTTTGTCGAAGTCCCAGATCAGGGCAATCACATTGCGTTCAAACGGTTGAACCACGCGCATCCCCCCTCGACTAGTCAATCGTTCCAAACTTGCTGAGCGGCCAAATACGGAAAATGATTTTTCCTTCGATACTGTTTAAATCGATCGGGCCAATCTCGGGGCTGCGGCTGTCCAGGCTTACTTCCCTGTTGTCGCCCATCACAAAAACCTTGTGCGCCGGCACCGTATAAGGCAACTTCATCCCGTTCGGGTACGTCTTGCCCTTCACATAAGGCTCATACAGCTCCCGCCCGTTCAGATACAATTTGCCGTCGCGCATGTCGATCACATCTCCCGGCAGCCCGATGATGCGCTTGACCAGCCTGCGGTCGCTCTCCGGGCCATGCACGATCACAATATCGCCGCGGCTCGGGCCGTAAAACCGGTACGTGATTTTGTCCTCGATCAGGCGCTGGCCTTC
>DASVDB010000178.1 GCA_036381315.1 Bacilli bacterium
AAAGGCGCGCATCTGGTCACGGTGAACGATTACCTGGCAGGCGTCGGCCGGGAGATGATGGGCAAAATTTACAACTATCTCGGGCTGACGGTCGGATTGAACGTCCCGGGCATGTCGCATCAGGAAAAACAGGAGGCATACGCCTGCGATATTACGTACGGAACGAACAATGAATTCGGTTTCGATTACTTGCGTGACAACATGGTGCTGTACAAAGAACAAATGGTGCAGCGGCCTTTATACTATGCCATTGTCGACGAAGTCGACTCCATCCTGATCGACGAAGCAAGAACGCCGCTCATTATTTCTGGACAAGCCGCGAAATCGACCGAGCTGTACTATGCCGCCGATCGTTTTGTCAGCAAGCTGATACCGGAAGAAGACTACACGGTTGATGCGAAACTGAAAACGGTAAGCTTGACGGAAAGCGGCGTCGCCAAGGCGGAGCGCGCTTTCGGCATCGAAAATTTGTTCGACCATTCCCAGATCACGTTGAACCACCATGTGACGCAAGCGTTGAAAGCCCATGCGATCATGAAGCGGGATGTCGATTACGTCGTGCAGGACGGCGAAGTTATCATCGTCGACGAGTTCACCGGGCGTTTGATGACGGGCCGGCGTTACAGCGACGGATTGCATCAGGCGATCGAAGCGAAAGAGCAATTGATCGTGCAGAATGAGAGCATGACACTAGCCACGATCACTTTCCAGAACTATTTCCGGATGTACCAGAAGCTGGCCGGCATGACCGGCACGGCCAAGACCGAGGAAGAAGAGTTCAATAAAATCTACGGGCTGGACGTCATTGTGGTGCCGACAAACAAGCCGATGATCCGCAAGGATTTGCCCGATGTTGTGTACAAGACGGAAATGAGCAAATTCCGCATGGTTGTCGAGGAAATCGTCGAGCGCCACAAGAAAAACCAGCCGGTGCTGGTAGGCACGGTGTCGATTGAAAAATCCGAACTGCTTTCGGAAATGTTAAAAAAGAAAGGCATCCCGCACCAGGTCTTAAACGCCAAACACCATGCCAAAGAAGCGGAGATCGTCGCGTTGGCCGGGCAGCCGGGCGCGGTGACGATCGCCACGAATATGGCCGGACGCGGCACAGACATTTTGCTGGGAGAAGGCGTCCCGGATATCGGCGGCCTGCATATTATAGGGACGGAACGCCATGAAAGCCGGCGAATCGACAACCAGTTGCGCGGCCGTTCGGGCCGTCAGGGCGACCCGGGATCTTCGCAATTCTATATTTCGCTGGAAGACGAATTGATGCGCCGATTCGGCGCGGAAAACATCATGAACATGATGGACCGCTTCGGCTTCAAGGAAGACCAGCCGATTGAAAGCCGCCTGATCTCAAAGGCAATCGAATCCGCGCAAAAGCGGGTCGAAGGCAACAACTTCGATATCCGCAAAGTCGTGCTGCAGTATGACGATGTCATGAACCAGCAGCGGATGATTATTTACAAACAGCGCCGCGAAGTGCTGGAGTCGGAAAATATCCGTGATATTGTCCTGGGCATGATCGACTCGTGCATTGAGCGCGTGGTCGACGCCCATTGCCAGGACGAAGAAATTCCTGAAAACTGGGATTTGCAGGCGATCATCGATCACGGGCACGGCACATTCCTGCTGGAAGGTATGTTGACGGAAAAAGACCTCCAAGGCAAGGAAAAAGACGAAATCGTCGATCTGTTGAAAGAAACGGTGCGCAAGCAGTACGATCAGCGTGAGATCGAGATCGGCGAATTGATGCGCGAATTTGAAAAGGTCGTGACGCTGCGCGCGGTTGACAGCAAATGGATGGATCACATCGACGCGATGGACCAGCTGCGCCAGGGCATTCATTTGCGCGCTTACGGCGGCACGGATCCGCTGCGGGAATATCAATTCGAAGGCTTTGAGATGTTCCAGCAGATGATCGAATCGATTCAGGAGGAAGTCGCCACATATATTATGCGTGCGCACGTCGAAAGCAATTTGCAGCGTGAAGCGGTCGCCGAGGGCCAGGCGGTCGATCCGAAAGCGGAAGGCGGCGGCAAGAAGCCGGTACGCCGCGATGCAAAAATCGGGCGCAACGAACCTTGCCCGTGCGGCAGCGGGAAAAAATACAAGCATTGCCACGGCGCATCTTAAAACAGGCGGCGCTTAGAAGGCGCTTATAAGCGAAAATCCAGGGAGGGGCAACAACATGATTGACAGCGAATGGAAGCAGAAACTAAAAGAAGCGGGCAAGCGGCTCGCCGAGCTCAGGGGGTCTCTTTGACCTCGATTTGAAACTGGAGCAGATTGCCGATTATGAAGTGAAAATGGCAGCGCCCGATTTTTGGGACGATAATGAGAAAGCCCAGAAGTTGATTAGCGAAATGAACGCCGTCAAGTCATCCGTGGATGAATACCAGGCATTGGCTGCGGAATGCGAGGATTTGGAGTTGATGTTGGGGCTTGCGGAAGAGGAAAACGACGAAAGCATAGTCGGCGAATTGGAGCAAGGCATCCGCGCGCTTGTCGGGAAATTGCAATCGTTTGAGCTTTCCCTTTTGTTAAACCAGCCATACGACAAAAGCAACGCCATCCTGGAACTTCATCCCGGAGCGGGCGGTACGGAATCGCAGGATTGGGCCGAAATGCTGCTCAGGATGTACAGGCATTGGGCCGATGATCACAATTTTAAAGTAGAGGTACTGGATTATCTCCCTGGCGATGAAGCCGGGATCAAAAGCGTTACTTTGCTGATCAAAGGCCATAACGCATACGGATACTTAAAGGCGGAAAAAGGCGTTCACCGTCTGGTGCGCATCTCCCCCTTCGACGCATCGGGCAGACGGCATACTTCCTTCGTTTCTTGCGATGTCATGCCGGAAATTGAAGATGATGTCGAAATTGAAATCCGCCCGGAGGATTTAAAAATTGACGTGTTCCGTTCGAGCGGCGCCGGCGGCCAGCACGTGAACAAAACGGAGTCGGCCGTGCGCATCACGCATTTGCCGACCGGCATCGTGACCGCATGCCAAACCGAGCGCTCGCAGATCCAAAACCGCGAACGGGCGATGAAACTGTTGCGGGCCAAGCTGTACGAACGAAAGATGCAGGAACAAGAGCGGCAAATGGCGGAAATCCGCGGCGAACAGACGGATATCGCCTGGGGCAACCAGATCCGCTCCTACGTGTTTCACCCGTACAGCATGGTGAAGGATCACCGCACGCAGGTGGAAACGGGCAATGTGCAAGCGGTGATGGACGGCGAAATTGATCCGTTTATCGATGCGTTTTTACGAATGCAAATTGGATAAGTGGGAATCAAAACGGCAGTCGGTTTTAGCGCGCTGCCCTTTTTTGTGGAAAATGAACTATTGAATTAATATACATTAGTATGTATAATAATACATATTCTTGCACGGGAGGCATTTGCCATGGCAGCTGCAAACACCAAGCTGCGGATCGGAATCGTCGGTTCGACCGGTTACGGCGGCGTTGAATTAATCCGTTTATTGCTGGAGCATCCGAATGTGCGGATCACATCGGTCGTCTCCGCATCCCACGCCGGTTCGCCGATGTCCGAGTGGTTTCCGCATTTGACCGATATTATTACCGAAACGCTCGATCCCGTCGACGTGGATATGTTAAAGGCGAAAACGGATGTTGTCTTTGCGGCGACGCCGTCGGGTGTGAGTTCCGAACTTTGTCCGCGCTTATTGGATGCGGGATTGAAAGTAATCGACTTGTCCGGAGATTTTCGGCTGCGATCCCAGGAAGCCTATGAAACATGGTACAAACGTAAGGCCGCGGATAAAAAGTATTTGCAACGCGCGGTGTACGGCTTGGCCGAGGTGTACGGCACAAACGTCCGCGGGGCGGATTTTGTGTCCAACCCGGGATGCTATTCTTCCACGGCGCTCTTAGGCTTGATTCCGGCCGTCAAAGCGGGTTGGCTCGACGACGAAACGCTGATTATCGACGCCAAGTCGGGCGTATCGGGCGCGGGCAGAGGCTTAAAACTGTCTGCGCACTACTCCGAAGTAAACGAGAATCTGAGCGCATACAAATTAAACAAACATCAGCATATACCGGAAATCGAGCAAGTGCTGTCCGACGTTGCCGAGCGCAATATCGTCACAACGTTTACGACCCATCTTGTCCCGATGACCCGCGGCATTATGTGCACGATGTACGCAAAAGTGAAAGGCGACAGAAGCGATCAGGACTTTATCGATCTGTACCGGCAATTTTATGAGGGGCGCCCGTTCGTCCGCATTCGTCCGCAAGGCGTGTGGCCGGCCACCAAAGAAGTGTCCGGTTCGAACTATTGCGATATCGGCTTTGCCGTCGATCACCGCACGAACAGGGTAACAATCGTTTCCGTTACGGATAATTTGGTCAAAGGAGCTGCCGGCCAAGCGGTGCAAAATCTCAATCTGATGATGGGTTGGGATGAAGCAACGGGATTGCGGAAACCGGCGCTTTATCCTTAAAAGAATGGTGGAATAACAGCATGTTGATCAAAACAACCGGTTTTACTGTCGTGGAAGGGGGCACAATCACAACTCCCAAAGGCTTCAAGGCAGGCGGATATCATTGCGGGCTGAAAAGATCCCACCGCAACGATATCGGGGCGATCGTGTGCGAAGTGCCCGCCGCGGCTGCGGCAGTGTATACGACCAATGCGTTTCAGGCGGCGCCGCTAAAAGTAACGCGCGAGAGCATTGCGGCGGAAGGTAAACTGCAGGCAATCGTGGTGAACAGCGGCAACGCGAATGCTTGCACGGGACAGCGCGGGGAAGACGATGCGCGCGAGATGCGCGCGGTCGCGGCGCGCGTTTTCGGCATGCCGGAGCATCTGGTGGCAGTGGCGTCCACCGGCGTGATCGGCGAACCGCTGCCGATGGGCAAGCTGACCGAAGGTATCGAAGGATTGCCCGAAAAAGTTAGCGAGCGCGGGGCGGCAGATTTCTGCCAGGCCATTTTAACGACCGATCTGAGGCAAAAAATGATTTGCGTACGCGTCGACGTTGGCGGCCGTCCGGTGCATATCGCCGGAGCGGCCAAAGGTTCCGGCATGATTCATCCGAACATGGCGACAATGCTTGGTTTTATTACAACGGATGCCGCCCTCGCGGACGGCGAACTGCAAAATCTGCTCGGCATGGCGACCGACGCGACGTTCAACATGATCACGGTTGACGGCGACACGAGCACAAACGATATGGTGATCGCGTTGGCAAGCGGGCTGGCGGGCAATACGCCGCTAACTTCCACTGCCAAAGATTGGCGCAATTTTGCGCGAGCTTTTGGCTACGTTGCGGAATATTTGGCGAAAGCCATCGCCCGCGACGGAGAAGGCGCGACCAAGCTGATCGAAGCCCGCGTAATCGGAGCCGTTTCGGAACAGGCGGCGCGAGCGATCGCGAAGACGGTGGTCGGCTCAAGCCTCGTAAAATCCGCGGCGTTCGGCGCGGATGCCAACTGGGGGCGCATTATTGCCGCGGTCGGCCGCGCAGGGCAAGAGGTTGATGTTAATAACGTGGACATCTATATGGGCGAGATTCTCGTGCTCAGGCAGTCGCGCCCGGTCAAATTTGATGAAGCGCGCGCCCTGGAATATTTGAAGGGCGACACGATCGTCTTTGAAATCAGATTGAATATGGGACCATACCGGGCGGTCGCTTGGGGTTGCGACCTTACGTATGAATACGTGCGGATCAATGCCGCTTATCGCACTTGATGGGGAGCGCATGATGGAAGCAAACTGTTTTGTCATGAAATGTGGAGGGAGCACGCTGGCGCAGCTTCCGGACGCTTTCTATCACGATTTGCGCAAGTTGCGCGAAGAGGGATTGGCTCCGGTTATTGTCCACGGCGGCGGACCGGCGATTTCCGAAACGCTGGCGAAATTGGCTATCCCGACGGAGTTTGTCGGCGGCTTGCGCAAAACGAGCGAGGCTGTTTTGGACGTAGTGGAAATGGTGCTTTTCGGCAGCATCAACAAAGAAATCGTCCGCAAGCTGTTGCGGGCGGGCGCGAATGCTTTGGGGCTGTCCGGAGTGGACGGGCGCATGTTGGAGGCGAAGCCGGTAGCCAACGCGGCGCAAATCGGCTTTGTCGGCGAAGTTGTCCATGTCCGCACCGAGTTGATCGAAGCGGCAATTCGTTTGGGGTACATTCCGGTAATCGCGCCGATCGGCATCGATGCGGCGGGCCAGCGCTACAATATCAACGCCGACACGGCGGCGGGCGCCGTCGCCTCCGGCCTTGGCGTCGAGCGAATGATCGTCGTAACCGATGTTCCCGGCATTATGCGGGAAATTGGCGGCGAAAAAAAAGTGCTGCCGACCGTCACCGTACAAGAAATTGAAGAAATGATTGCATCGGGCGTCATCTATGGCGGCATGATCCCGAAAGTGCGGGCTGCCGTCCAATGCATCCAGGGCAAGGTGCGGCAAGT
>DASVDB010000179.1 GCA_036381315.1 Bacilli bacterium
GTTTACGGCGCAATACGGCCTGATCAACAGCCGCGCCAACAGCCTTGCTTTTTCGGACGACAGTTCCTACTTTCTTCTTTGCTCGCTGGAAATCATCGACGAGGAAGGGCGGCTGCTGCGCAAGGCGGATATGTTCACCAAACGAACCATCCGTCAGCGTATCCACGTAGAACAAGTAGATACCGCTTCGGAGGCGCTTGCGGTTTCCATCGGCGCAAAAGCCCGTGTCGATCTGCCGTATATGGCGCAGCTAACCGGTTGGACGGAAGAACAACTGATAAAAGAGCTGCGCGGCGTCATCTTCCCCAATCCCGAAAATCTGGACGAGGAAGGCAAGCCGATCTACGAAACCGCCGATGCGTACTTGTCCGGCAATGTGCGGGAGAAGCTGCGTGTGGCCAGACAGTTTGCCGCATACGATGCCGAACGTTACGGCGAAAACGTCAAAGCGCTTGAAGCGGTGCAGCCGAAAGACCTGGACGCCTCCGAAATTGATGTCCGCTTGGGCGCAACCTGGCTGCCGCCGGAAGACATTCGGCAATTTCTGTTTGAGCTGGTGGACACGCCGCCGATGTACCAGACCTACATCAACGTGATGTATTCCGAATATACGGCTGCCTGGAACGTCAAAGGCAAAAGCGATGACCGCAGCAACAATATCAAGGCGAACGTCACGTACGGCACCAACCGCGTCAATGCGTACAAAATTCTCGAAGATACGCTGAATTTGCGGGACGTGCGCGTATTTGACACCGTGTATGAGGATGGCGTGGAAAAGCGTGTGCTGAACAAACAGGAAACGGCCATCGCCCAGCAAAAGCAGGAGATGATGAAAGAAGCGTTCCGCGACTGGATATGGAAAGACCCGCAGCGGCGCGAACGGCTGACACGTCTGTACAATGATCGGTTCAATGCCATCCGTCCCCGCGAATACGATGGCAGTCATATCCGATTCACCGGGATGAACCCGGAAATCCGGCTCCGCCGGCACCAGGTCAATGCGGTTGCCCGGGCGCTGTACGGCGGCAACTCCCTTTTCGCGCATTGTGTCGGCGCAGGAAAAACGTTCGCGATGACCGCCGCGGCGATGGAGAGCAAGCATCTAGGGCTGTGCAACAAGAGCATGCTGGTCGTTCCGAACCATCTGACCGAACAGTGGGCGGCGGAGTTTTTGCAGCTATATCCGTCGGCGAATATTCTGGTGGCGACCAAGAAGGACTTTGAAACGAAAAACCGCAAAACGTTTTGCGCGCGGATTGCTACCGGCGATTATGATGCGATCATCATCGGCCATTCGCAGTTTGAGAAAATTCCGATTTCGATGGAGCGGCAACGGCAGCAACTGTACGAACAGATTTCGGAAATTACAAGCGGCATCCGGGAACTCAAGGAAGCCAGAGGCGAACGCTATGCGATCAAGCAGCTTGAAAAAACAAAAAAGACGCTGCAGACCAAGCTGGAGAAGCTGAACGACACGAGCCGGAAGGATGATGTCGTGACCTTTGAGGAATTGGGCGTAGACCGGCTATTCGTGGACGAAGCCGACTCGTACAAAAACCTGTTTCTTTATACGAAAATGCGCAATGTGGCCGGACTGTCGCAAACCGAAGCGCAAAAGTCGTCGGACATGTTTGCCAAATGCCGCTATCTGGACGAACTGACCGGAGGCCGGGGCATCATCTTTGCGACGGGGACGCCGATCTCCAACTCCATTACTGAGATGTATACGATGCAGCGCTATTTGCAATACGAGCGGCTCAAGCGGCAGGGATTGCAGCATTTTGACGCTTGGGCTTCGACATTTGGCGAAACCGTCACCGCGATCGAGCTTGCGCCGGAAAGTGTAAGCTGTGATGGAGGGTAAAACCCAAATTTAGCTGATGGTCAACTCATTTGTGGCGAAATGAATTGGCTAAATGAAGGACATAGATTTTGCAAGTGTACCGATAAATGTTGGAAGCTTGCGTAGGGATATACCAATATCCCTGCGCGGCGAGAATAACTCTTATCATACAGGCTGAAAAGAAGATTGCCAATGGCGCAGGCGTGGTGATCTGTCTT
>DASVDB010000180.1 GCA_036381315.1 Bacilli bacterium
GGATCGATCATGTGCTCGCGATAACCGGCGATCCGGCGCGCTTTGGCGATTTGCCCGACGCCAGTTCGGTATACGATCTGACTTCATTTGAAATTATCCGGATGATCAAACAGTTGAATGAAGGCACCGCTTTTTCCGGGAAACCGCTGAAACAGAAAGCGCATTTCGTTGTGGGCGCCGCGTTCAATCCGAATGTGAAAAACCTGGAAAAAGCGGTGTTGCGATTGGAGCGCAAAATCAGCTCGGGCGCTGATTTCATCATGACCCAGCCGGTCTTTGATCCGCTTCTGATCGAACAAATCGCCGCGTATACAAAACATTTGTCCGTGCCGATCTTTATCGGCATTATGCCGCTGGCAAGCGGGCGCAATGCGGAGTATTTGCATAACGAAGTGCCCGGCATCCGGCTTTCCGATGAAGTCCGCCGCCGGATGGCCGGAACGGAAGGCGAAGCCGGCCGCCAGATGGGGATCGCGATTGCGAAAGAACTGGTGGATGCCACAATTGCTCACTTTAACGGCATCTACTTGATTACGCCATTTATGTTGTTTAATATGAGCGTGCAACTTACCGAACATATCCGGGCCAAGACCGGCACGCGCGCGAAGGGAGCCAACTGAAGAACCGGCGCCGTTTCCACTTGTACCCACTTTGAAAATAATTTAAAATAGGGTAATGGATGTGATCGCTCGTGTGGCGCAGTATGACCGGTTATGGACAAGCAGTTCGAAACCCGCACGGTTTTCAGCTGCGCGTCGAGATGAAAAGCGTAAACAACCGCTATCTGGAAATTTCCATCCGGATGCAGCGCGAATGGATGATGCTGGAAGAAACGCTGAAGAAAATAATCCGGCAATCGATTTCCCGCGGCCGGGTGGACGTATTTGTCACCATCGAACGCGACGCTGGCGCCGAACGGGATGTGCAAGTAAACATGCCGCTGGCTAAAGCTTATGTTGCGGCTGCCGACATGCTGCGGGAGGCGTTTCACCTTTCGGATACGGTAACATTGCAACATTTGCTCATGCTCCCGGATATGCTTTCTGTTAAGGAGACAAGTTCCGACGACATGAACGCTGTCGGGAATGAAGTGCAGCAATGTGTTCGCGATGCGCTTGAACAACTGATAGCCATGCGCGAGGCGGAAGGAAGCCTGTTGCGGGCGGATTTGCTCAACCGGATTGACGCCGCCGAAAAAATCCGTGCCGAAATGCTTGCCCTAGCGCCGCTGGCCGTCGCGGAAACAAGTGAAAAATTGCGGCAGCGGGTGCAAGAGTTGCTTACTGATCCGTCCTTGTTCGATGAGGCAAGGTTTGCCACGGAAGTAGCCATTATGGCCGACCGTATGAACATAGATGAAGAATTGACCAGACTGGCAAGCCATTTTGCGCAATTTCGGCGCTTGGCCGATTCTCGGGAGCCTGTCGGCAGAAAGCTCGACTTTTTGCTGCAGGAGATGAACCGGGAAGTGAACACCATCGGTTCCAAGGCGAACGTCACCGCGCTTTCGGCCAAAGTTGTCGAAATGAAGGCGGAACTGGAAAAAATTCGCGAGCAAGTGCAAAACATTGAATAGCATTAAAGCACCGCTTAAACCATTTAGGGGGAAAAGAAGTGGCCATTAAATTAATCAATATCGGATTCGGCAATATCGTCTCGGCGAATCGCATCATTTCGATCGTAAGCCCTGAGTCCGCTCCGATCAAGCGAATCATTCAGGAAGCGCGAGACCGGCATATGCTGATCGATGCCACGTACGGCAGAAGGACAAGGGCCGTTATCATCACCGACAGCGACCATGTCATTCTGTCTGCGGTGCAGCCTGAAACGGTTGCCCATCGTTTATCCAGCAAGGATGATGACAGCGAGGAGTAATTTTAACATGTTGGACGAGGGGCTTTTAATCGTATTGTCCGGTCCGTCCGGAGTGGGAAAAGGAACTGTCTGCGCGGCTTTGCGGGCGGCGACCCCACAGTTGGTATATTCGATCTCGGCGACAACGCGCGCGCCGCGGTCGGGAGAAAAGGACGGCGTCAATTATTTCTTTAAGACAAAAGAACAGTTCAACGACATGATCAAACGCGATGAATTGCTGGAATGGGCCGAGTATGTAGGGAATTTTTACGGAACGCCGAAAAGTTTTGTCGAGCAAACGATCAAATCCGGCAAAGACGTCATCCTGGAAATCGACGTGCAGGGCGCAATGAAAGTGAAAGAAAAATGGCCATCGTGCGTCTGCATTTTTTTGGCGCCGCCATCTTTGCAGGAACTGCGCCAGCGCATCATTGGCAGAGGAACGGAATCGGACGCCGCCATTCGGCATAGGATGGCAACCGCGGCGGAAGAGTTGCAATGGATGAAGCAATATGATTATGTCGTGATTAACGACCAAATCGCACTCGCATGCCAAAAAATCCAGGCGATTGTGCTGGCCGAACACTGTAAAAAAGAGAGAATGTTCGGCAAATTTGCCGGTTTGCTGCATGAAGTGACAAGGCAAAAAGAAACATCAAAATAAATATTGGGGTGGACATGATGCTGTATCCTTCGATTGACGAATTGGTGGAAAAAGTGGGCAGCAAATATTCCCTGGTGGTGGCTGCCGCGAAACGGGCAAGGTCTTTAAGCGACGGCGCAACTTCGGAACTTGCCACGCCGAAGTCGCATAAAAATGTCGGAGTGGCGCTCGAAGAAATTTATTTGGATCTAGTCGAGATCGACGATACAAAATAAGCGGCGGCCGTGTAAGCGGCGTACGAAGTAAAGCGGGCTGGCCCGCTTTTCGTTTATGCAAGGATGATTTTCCGAAAGCAGGGATCAAAGGTGAGGAAAATATGAAGCTTGCCGGAAAAACCGTACTGCTTGGCGTCTGTGGCGGCATAGCCGCTTTCAAGGCGGCGGCGCTATGCAGCAAATTGGCGCAGGCGGGCGCGGATGTGCGGGTGATCATGACCGCGTCGGCTGCCCGGTTTGTCGCCCCGCTGACGTTTCAAACGCTGTCCCGCCATCCGGTTTATACGGATATGTTTGACGAAACCTATGCGGGCGGCGTTTCCCATATCGACCTGGCGGACCGCGCGGATCTTGTCGTGATCGCTCCCGCCACCGCCAATATGATCGGAAAAATGGCGCACGGCATCGCCGACGATATGTTAAGCACGACGCTGTTGGCCGTCACCGCGCCCATTTTGCTCGTCCCGGCGATGAACGTGCATATGTACGGCCATCCCGCGGTGCAAGCAAACATACAACTGTTGAAATCGCGAGGCGTCGCCGTTATCGAGCCGGGCGCGGGCCAGCTGGCATGCGGATATGTGGGAAAAGGCCGGATGGCCGAGCCGGAGCAATTGTTTGCGCTGATTGCCGGCATGCTCGCCTCCGATCTTCCTTTGGCGGGCAAAAAAGTATTGGTCACAGCCGGGGGAACGCGTGAGCGAATCGACCCCGTGCGCTATATCATGAACGACTCTTCCGGCAAAATGGGCTATGCGCTGGCCGAGGCGGCGCGCGATATGGGGGCTCAGGTGACGTTGGTTTCCGGGCCGACCGCGCTAAATGATCCGGCGAACATGAATGTCATTCGCGTCGAGTCCGCGGTGCAAATGCTTGAAGCGGTGCTTCGGCATTTTGCCGATGCCGATATCGTGGTGAAAAACGCCGCGGTCGCCGATTATCGGGTGGAATCGCCCGCCCGGCAAAAAATAAAAAAATCCGGCGACACCATTACGTTGAAGCTCGTCAAAAACCCGGATATCCTGCAAACGATCGGCAGTAAAAAAACCAGGCAGTTTATTGTCGGTTTTGCCGCCGAAACGGAAAATGTGGCACAATATGCAATGGAAAAGCTGACGAAGAAAAACTGCGATCTCCTGGTCGCCAACAACGTGGCGGAGAAAGGCGCGGGTTTTGCCGGCGATACGAACCGGGTGCAAATTTTTGACCGCAACGGGCTGGTGGCGGAAAGCGGGCTGATCGCCAAAAAGGCGGCGGCGGAGCTCATTATGCGCGAAGTCGCGCGCCGGGTAAACGAACGGACGGGCCTTGGCGACGGCGGAGGAACAAATTGATGTTTGCGCAAGTAATCGTTGATGTTCCGGCAAAGCCGGTTAACCGTCCGTTTGACTATCGCGTTCCGCCGGAAATGGCATCGTGGATTACCATCGGCAGCCGTGTCGGCGTGCCGTTCGGTCCGCGTTTGGTGCAAGGTTTTGTTGTCGGGCTGACAAAAGAAAGCGCGCTTTCCGACAAGCAATTGCGCGATATTTCAGCCGTGCTCGACCCCGTCGCGCCGCTCAATGAAGAGCTGATCCGGTTGGGCAAATGGATGAGCTCCACTTACCTGTGCCACGAGGTCGTCGCTTTGCAGGCCATGCTGCCGGGAGCATTGAAAGCGAAATATGAAAAGAAGATTGCGGTGAACCGCGCTGTTGTCGAAAAAGGGGCATTTTCCGAGCGGGAGGCGGACATCATCGCCTATGTCGATGCCAGGAAGTCCGTCTCCGCGGAACAACTCATCCGGCAATTTCCCGACCGCGCCGCGCAAGTGAACGATTTGCTGCGGCGGGAAGCGCTTGTCGCATCGGGAAAAATCAAAGATCAATCCGCCGGGTTGAAAGCGAACATCGTGTTGCCGCCCGCCGATCCGAAACGGCTGGCCGACGCGATCAACAGCCTGCCCGGCACGGCGAAGCGGCAGCGCCAGGTGCTGGAATTTGTGCGGGACATGACGGAACCGCAATTGCTCGGCGAACTGGTGCGGCAATTGGGCGTTGGTTCCGCATCAGTCAAGTCGCTTGCGGAGAAAGGCGCGATCGTATTACAGGAGATCGCCGTCTACCGGGATCCGTACGACAATCGGCAGTTTATGCCAACCCGGCCTTTGCCGCTGACGGCGGAACAACAGCGGGCGTATGCGCCCATCGCCGCCAGGTTGCGGGCAAACAGCCATGAAGTTTTTTTGCTGCATGGCGTGACCGGCAGCGGCAAGACGGAAATTTATTTGCAGTTGATCGCCGAATGTTTGCGGCTTGGACGGGAGGCGATTGTCCTTGTCCCGGAAATTTCCCTGACGCCGCAAATGGTGGAGCGGTTCAAAGGCCGCTTTGGCGACGACGTTGCCGTAATGCACAGCAGATTGTCAGACGGTGAGCGTTACGATGAATGGCGGAAAATTTTGCACGGCAAAGCGCATATCGCAATCGGCGCCAGATCTGCCGTATTCGCGCCGTTTCGTCATCTCGGATTAATTATCATCGATGAGGAACATGAAGCTTCCTACAAACAGGAAGATAACCCGAAATATGACGCCCGCGAAGTCGCCGTCATCCGCGGCAAATACCACGGGGGCGTTGTGCTGCTCGGCTCGGCGACGCCTTCGCTGGAAAGCTACAGCCGGGCGGTCGGGGAACAGGCGGATTACCGTTACTTGCCGCTTTTCTCCCGCGTTAAAGGCCGGCCTTTGCCGGCTGTGCAAATCGTCGATATGCGCAACGAATTGCGGGACGGCAACCGTTCCATGTTCAGCCGCCCATTGTATCGGGCGATCGGCGAGCGGCTGCGCAAGCGGGAGCAAACGGTGCTGCTGTTAAACCGCCGCGGCTACGCCACTTTTATCTTATGCCGTTCCTGCGGATATGTGGCGAATTGCCCGCACTGCGATATTTCCCTGACGTACCATCGCCCGTCGCATACGGTGCGCTGCCATATGTGCGGCTATGCCGAGCGGGAAATGGCGGTTTGTCCGTCTTGCGGCAGCGAACATATACGCTACTTTGGCACGGGCACGCAGCGCGTCGAGGAAGAGCTTACCCGGTTGTTCCCGGGCATCCGCGTGCTGCGCATGGATGTGGACACGACGAACACCAAGGGGGCGCATGAAAAACTGCTGAACCGGTTTCGCCAACATCATGCCGATGTTTTGCTGGGGACGCAAATGGTGGCGAAGGGATTGGATTTTCCCCTGGTCACCCTGGTCGGCGTCATTACCGCCGATACGATTTTGCACTTGCCGGACTTTCGCGCGGCGGAAAAAACGTTTCAATTGGTGACGCAGGTGGCGGGAAGAGCCGGCAGGCACCAACTGCCGGGAGAAGTGATCGTGCAAACGTACAACCCGGATCATTACAGCATCCGTTTTGCGCAAAACCATGATTATCGCGCATTTGCCCAAAACGAGCTTGCGCTGCGCAAGGCGCGGGATTACCCGCCGTTCTCCCGCTTGATTCTGCTTACGCTTACGCATGAAAATCCGCAGCTGATTGCCACCGCAGGTGAAAAGCTGGCGGCGGAACTCAAGCTTGGCTGGGAGCGACAGCGGCGCAATACTGCCCAAGCGGCCGCATTCGCGGTTTACGGGCCAGTCGCCGCGCCCATCCCGCGGATAAAAGATAGATATCGGTTCCAATGCGTGATAAAATATCGGGGAGAACTACCCGCACAGGAGATTGTCGCGGACGCGCTTGCGGCGCTGTCGGATATATTCGAACATAATCGGATTTTGGCAAGTGTGGATGTGGATCCGCAAATGATGATGTGACGTTTTGAAGGAGGATCTTTTCATGGGAATACGTATCATAGTGAAAGACCCGGATCCGGTGCTTCGGGAAAAAGCAAAGCCGGTCACGAAATTTACGCCGAATCTCCACAAGCTGTTGGACGATATGGCCATGACGATGTATGATGCGCCCGGCGTCGGTTTGGCGGCGCCGCAGGTCGGCATCGGCAAACGGGTGATCGTGATTGATGTCGGGGATGAACACGGCCTGATCGAAATGGTCAATCCGGAAATCCTGGAGAGCGACGGAGAACAGTACGGCCCGGAAGGCTGCCTGAGCATTCCCGGCTTGATGGGCGATGTGAAGCGGGCGATGAAAGTCAAGGTGAAGGGCCAGGACCGCAACGGCAAGGAATTTACCATGACTGCGGAAGGTTTTTTGGCCCGGGCGTTTCAGCACGAAGTTGATCATCTAAACGGCATCCTGTTTACCGATTTGGCGGACAACATATACAAATCCGAGGAACGGAAAAAAAGCGATCCGGAAAAATAACCGGATTGTATCGAAAATACTGGAGTTGATCGTTTGAAAATCGTATTTATGGGCACGCCGGATTTTGCCGTACCTTGTTTGCGCGTGCTAATTGCTTCAAACCATCAGGTGATCGCCGTCGTGACGCAGCCGGATAGGGAAAAAGGACGCAAACGCATCGTAACGCCGCCTCCCGTAAAGGTCGAGGCTATTGCGCACGGCATTCCCGTCCTGCAGCCCGCTAAGCTGCGCGCGCCGGAAGCGGTGAACGAGATCGCGCAACTCAAGCCTGATTTGATTGTCACCGCCGCCTATGGACAGATATTGCCGAAGCGCATTTTGGAATTGCCGGCCTACGGCTGCATCAATGTGCATGCTTCGCTGTTGCCGAAATATCGGGGCGGAGCGCCGATCCATCATGCGGTCATGAACGGGGAAACATTAACCGGCGTAACCATTATGTATATGGCGGAGGGGCTTGATACCGGCGATATGATCAGCCAAATTGCCGTGCCGATCGATATCGCGGATACGACCGGAACGCTGCATGACAAGCTGTCTCACGCGGGAGCCAGGCTTTTGGAAAAGACGCTGCCGGACGTGTTCGCGAATTCGGTTATGCGCGTTCCGCAAAAGGACAGCGAAGCAACGTATGCGCCCAATATCCGCCGGGAAGACGAATGGATCGATTGGCACAAACCGGATCGGCACATCTACAATCAGGTCAGAGGGTTGAACCCGTGGCCGGTGGCGTACACGACGCTGCAAGGCGCAATTATGAAAGTGTGGAAATGCCGCATTGATCAGACGCCAAATCAGCGTAACGATGCCCTCCCGGGAACGGTGCTTGCCGTTACGCGCGAAGGAATTGTCGTGGCCTGCGGCGAGGGATGCGTCGTATTGACGGAAATCCAGCCTGCGGGAAAAAAGATCATGCCGGCGGCCGAATTTTGCCGCGGCGCGCACATTCATGCAGGGATGCGGTTGGGAGTGGAGCGATTGTGACCAACCGACATCCGTCATCCGCTCGCGAGGTTGCGTTGCAGGTGCTGGTCAAGGTGGACCGGGACCTTGCTTACAGCAACCTTTTATTGCATCAGGCGATTGCAGGGCAAAACCTCGCGCGCATCGACGCGGCGCTTGTGACCGAGCTTGTGTACGGCACGATCCAGCGGCAGAATACGCTTGATTTTTATCTGTCCCGTTTTTTGCGCCAAGGGGCGGATAAATTGGAATTGTGGGTGCGCGTCTTGCTGCGGTTAAGTTTGTTCCAAATTCTGTATCTGGATCGCATTCCGCCTCATGCGGCGGTCAATGAAGCGGTGAATATCGCCAAAAGTAGAGGGCATAGGGGCGTAGCGGGGCTTGTCAACGGCGTGCTGCGTTCGCTGCTGCGGGAAAAATCTTCGTTGCGGATTCCGCAAAACCTTCCTGCGGATGAGCGGTTGTCGCTTATTCATTCCCATCCGTTATGGCTAATCCGCCGCTGGATCGCCCAATACGGAATGGCGCGGACGGAAGCGATTTGCGCGGCAAACAATGTGCCGCCGCGGACAAGCTTGCGGGCCAATGCGCTGCAAATTAAGCGGGAAAAGTTGCGCGAGAAACTTACGGCGGCAGGCTACGCCGCCGTTTTATCGGAAGTGTCGCCGGACGGGATCGTTGTTTCCGGCGGGGGGAATCCGGCGCAAACGGAGTTGTTTCGGCAAGGTTACTTTTCGATTCAGGATGAAAGTTCCATGCTGGTGGCGCGCGCTGTCGACCCGCAACCGGGCATGACGGTGCTGGATTGCTGCGCCGCTCCCGGCGGCAAAACGACCCATCTTGCCGAACGGATGCGCAATGTCGGAACAATCTGGGCGAACGATTTGCACATACATAAAAAGCAATTGATCGAAGCGCAGGCCGATCGCTTGCGTTTATCCATCATACGCGCCACGGTAGGGGATGCCGCGCGTTTGGGCGAACGGTTTGCCCCGCACACATTTGACCGCGTGTTGCTGGATGCGCCTTGCTCGGGCCTCGGGGTTATTCGCCGCAAACCGGAAATGAAATGGCGCAAGACGGATGCGGATATCGAGGGTCTTACAAAAATTCAGCTTTCCCTCCTGAAAGCCGCGGCGCCGCTTGTAAAGCCCGGCGGAATTCTCGTTTACAGCACGTGCACGACCGTACCGGCTGAAAATGAAGAAATGGTGCGTACTTTTTTAGCGGAAGCGCCCGAGTTTGCCGAGGACGACGAATTGCCGCGGCTGATGCCTGCCGATGTATGGAACAAAGCCGGATTCGGCGCCGGGATGCTAAAGATCACGCCGGATTTATGGCAAACCGACGGTTTTTTTATCGCGCGGCTGCGCAAACAAACCGGCTGAAACGCTATTGCGGCACTATTATCGGGCGCTTTTAACGAATGCTGTGTCTTTTTCAAGATTGTGATAAAATAAAACGGACAAGCTTATGAATTTATATTTAGGTGTGATGGAATGAAACCGTTCATCTACGATTTGCCTCCGGATGCGCTCAAACAATGGATCAAAAGGGCGGGTGAACCGTCTTTTCGCGCTGAGCAAATATTTGATTGGTTGTATGTGAAGCGGGTTTCCCATTTTTCCGCGATGACCAATTTGCCGAAGGCGCTTCGCGCAAGGCTGGACGAACATTTTCAATTTGTCGCGCTGACGGAGATTACCCGGTTTACATCCAGGGACGGAACGGTCAAATTTTTATTCAATCTTCACGACAATCATGCGATTGAAACGGTGATCATGCGCCATGACTACGGCAACAGCGTTTGCGTTACGACGCAGGTTGGCTGCCGCATGGGCTGTACGTTCTGCGCCTCTACGCTGGGAGGGTTAAAGCGCGATCTTACGCCCGGCGAAATCGTCGCGCAAGTCGTGCAGGCACAGCGCATGCTGGATGCGACGGGCGAGCGGGTGAGCAACGTCGTGGTGATGGGAATCGGCGAACCGTTTGAAAATTACGACGCAACCATGACGTTTATCCGCATCATCACCCACGCACAAGGCCTGAATATCGGGCAGCGCCATATTACCGTGTCGACAAGCGGCATCGTGCCGAATATATACCGTTTCGCCGACGAGGGCCTGCAAGTAAGCCTGGCGATTTCGCTCCACGCTCCCAACGATGAACTGCGTTCCAGGCTGATGCCGGTCAACCGCCGCTTTCATTTTGCCGATCTGTTGGCCGCCTGCAAGTATTATGGCGAAAAGACGGGACGCCGAATCTCGTTCGAATACGCGCTGATCGGCGGCGTTAATGATCGCCCGGAACATGCGGAAGAGCTGGCGCAAGTGTTGAACAGTCTCCATATTCCTTGTCATGTCAACCTGATTCCGGTCAATTATGTGCCGGAACGAAATTATGTGCGTACGCCCCGCAACCAAATATTCGATTTCCACCGCATTTTGGAAAAACACAACATCAACGCGACGATTCGCCGCGAGCAAGGCGCGGACATTGAAGCGGCGTGCGGCCAACTGCGGGCGAAACATATGCAGTCCAGTACGAGGTGAACATTGTAGATGAAAACAGCCAGCAAGTCGGATACCGGATTGGTTCGATTGGTTAACGAAGACCGCGCCGTTGTGCAGCACGATTTGCACGGCTTTACATTGGCAATCGTCGCCGACGGCATGGGCGGGCATCAGGCGGGCGATATCGCGAGCCAACTGGCCATTGAAACCGTGCAATCGGAACTGCAGCATATCGACAGCGGTTTGGGACTGTCCGCGTGTGCCGCGGAGCTTGCCGCGGCGGTGCGTACGGCGAACCGGAAAGTGTTCGACCTTGCGTCCAGCGAGGATTTGTATCAAGGCATGGGGACAACGATCGTGGCGGCGCTCGCGACTAGCGAGATCATCATTGTCGCGCATATCGGCGACAGCCGCGCTTACTTGTTTTCCGCCGATCAGGTGACGCAGCTGACCGAGGACCATTCGCTGGTCAACGAATTGGTCAAATCCGGGCAAATTTCCCCGGAGGAGGCCAACTCGCATCCGCGCAAAAACGTGTTGACGCGCGCGCTGGGAACGGAAGAAAATGTGGAAGTGGAAATCTCGCAGCACAAATGGAAAAAAGGCGATATCGTCCTCATGTGCAGTGACGGACTCAGCAATTTGGTTGATGAAGAAACGATTAAATCCGCCGTATATGCCGAAGCAGACCTTGAGCAAAAAGCGAGCCGGCTGGTGGCAAGCGCTTTGGAAGCCGGCGGGGACGATAATATTACGGTCGTGTTGTTGGAAAACGACGAGAGCGGCCGCAATGGGGAGGGATAAAGGCATGATCGGACATATATTGGGCGGTAGATATGAAATATTGGAACGCATTGGCGGCGGCGGGATGGCATTGGTCTATAAAGCTTTTGACAAATTGCTGAACCGCAAAGTCGCGGTGAAGGTGCTGCGCCAGCAGTTCGTGAATGACGAGGACTTTATCCGCCGTTTTCGCAGAGAAGCGCAGGCGGCCGCTTCCCTTTCGCATCCGAATGTAGTCAGCATTTACGACGTAGGTCAGGAAAACGACACGCATTATATTGTTATGGAATATGTCGAAGGCAAGACGTTGAATGAGATGATCAAAGAACGCGCGCCGCTGCAGGTGGAAGAGGCGGTCCACATTGCCGCGCAGATTTGCGATGCGTTGGATCACGCCCATCATAATCAAATCATTCATCGGGATATTAAACCGCATAATATTTTAATAGGGAAAAACGGCAGGGTGAAAGTGACCGATTTTGGAATCGCCCGCGCCGCGACGTCTTCGGATATTACGCAAACAGGCTCGGTGATCGGGTCCGTGCATTATTTTTCGCCCGAACACGCGAAAGGTGTGGCGCAAGGAGCCAAATCGGACATTTATTCGCTCGGAATCGTCATGTACCAGATGCTGACGGGCAGGCTGCCGTTTCATGGCGAAAGCCCGATCAGCGTGGCGCTGAAGCATTTGCAGGAAGACGTGGAAGAGCCGCGGAAAGTGAATCCGATGATTCCGCAAAGCGTGGAAAATATCATTTTGCGAGCGATGCGCAAAAAGGAAGAAGAGCGCTACGAATCCGCAAAAGCGATGCTGCATGATTTAAATACTTGCCTGTTGCCCGAACGCATGAATGAGAAAAAAATTCGTTTTATTGCCGAAAATGCCGGCGATGAAGAAGAAACCCGCGTCATGCCGGCGATTGGCTTGAAAACGGCGCCGCAGTCGGGCAACGCGAAGCGAAGCGAAAACCGTCATAACCTGCCCGGCGCGGAAGCGGCGGTCGAAAGGCGGAGTTGGCTGAAGCCGACAGTCTGGTCTGTCGTGATCATTTGTCTCCTTTTGGCCATGTGGCTTGCGGTTCAGTATGTACTGGGCAAAATCCGAGTCCCGGATGTGACCGTTCCGAATGTGGTCGGCGATACGATTGAGCAGGCAAAACAAAAACTGACGGATGCGAAACTGACGATCGGACCGATTGATTACCAATTCAGCGATACCGTTCCGAAAGATAATGTCATGGAGCAGGAAAAATCCGGAACCGTTAAAGAGGGCGCCTCGATCGGACTCGTGGTCAGCAAAGGCGTGGAATTGGATCTTATGCAAAATTATATCGGATTGCGGTGGGACGAAGTCGTGAATGATCTGTCCGCGAAATACGGCGATGATCATATCGAGAAACGCGAGGTCGAAAGCGACGAACCGGCAGGCGAGATTATCGACCAGTCGCCGCAGCCGAACGAAGAATTCGATCCCAAAAAGATCAATTTGTCGTTTACCGTCAGCAAAGGGCAGGGAACATTCCCGATGCCTAATCTGATCGGCAAAAATAAAGAAGAAGCGATGGCGGAAATTCTCAAAAACGATCTTGTTGCGGATGAAGCCAATTTTATTTACGAAAAAAGCTATTTCCCTGCCAACACCGTCATCAAGCAATTCCCGTATGAGCCGGGGCAGCCTGCGGAAAAAGGCAAAAAAATCGTCCTCACCATCAGTTCCGGTTTTCTGGATGACGCCATAGAATTGCCCAAAGACATTCCGGTATCGCCCACGGCGCCCGGCGAAAAGACGGCCATAAAAATTACGGTCAGCGACGCCCAGGGCAGCCGGGACTTGATAGCGGAAGATATAACGGAAGATAAGCATTATACCGTCATGGTTATCGTATCGAAAACGACGAATGCATCCATTACGGTGCTTAGGAACGGCACCATTGCGGAGATTTACAGCGTTACTTATTCCGATGCCCAAAAAATGCTTGATTCCGGCGATGAGACGGGAGGGCCGGTTCCGGAAAATTTGCCGGCACAAGAGCAAAATCCGGATGAAGGCGCTGCGGAATGACGGCCGCAGCGCCGCAAAGAACTGCCTTTGCAGTGGCAAGGCAGTCGGGAGGCGACCGCATGCCGAATGGCCTGATTATGAAAGCGCTCAGCGGCTATTATTATGTGCGGCCCGACGATGCAAGCGGTAACGAGCTTGTGCAATGCCGGGCGCGCGGCGTGTTCAAGATTAAAGGCGTAACCCCTTTAGTCGGTGACCGCGTTGTGTATACCGTCACGGAAAACGGCGAAGGAACAGTGGCGGAAATTTTTCCCCGCCGCTCCGAACTGATCCGGCCGCCCATTGCCAATCCCGATTTTGCCCTGCTCGTGTTTTCAACGCGGGAGCCGGATTTAAACCTGACGCTGCTCGATAAGTTTCTGGTGCATGTTGAAAAAGCCGGCCTGGAGGCGGCGATTTGTTTTACCAAACTCGATTTGGCCATAAAGAGCGAGGACTTTCGGACAACAGCCGGCATGACTGTTCGCGAAGCGCGGGAATGCTACGAGCGAATCGGTTACGACACTTTCCTCGTATGCGCCAGGGACGGCACGGGAATACCCGATTTGTACGCCAAATTGCAAAACCGGATGACGGTTGTCGCCGGACAATCCGGAGTAGGCAAGTCGTCGTTGCTGAATGCGCTGATTACGGATTTGCGGTTGGAAACCGCGCCGATCAGCATGAAATTGGGGCGGGGCAAACACACGACCCGCCATGTGGAATTAATCGGATTGCCGCATGGCGGCATGATCGCCGATACGCCCGGCTTTAGCCAGTTGGACTTTGCGGATATTGCGCCGGATGAGCTTACGCAATATTTTCGGGAGTTTGCGCAATATGCCGATAGTTGCAAATATCGCGGATGTTTGCATGTATCCGAACCCGGCTGCCAGGTTCGCCGGGCGAAGGAGTCGGGCGGGATCGCACCGCACCGGTACGAAAATTACCGGATTTTTTTGGAAGAACTGAAAGCAAAAAAGAGGAGGTGCTAATCCATGATCCGCATCGCTCCGTCAATTCTTTCCGCCGATTTTGCCAGGCTGGGAGAAGAAATCCGGGATGTTGCCCAAAAGGGAGCGGACTGGATACATGTCGATGTGATGGATGGGCATTTTGTGCCGAATATGACCATCGGCGTACCGGTGGTCAAAAGCATCCGCCCTTGCACCGAATTGCCCCTTGACGTCCATTTGATGATTGAAAACCCGGACTTTTACATACCGGATTTTGCTGCCGCGGGCGCGGATATGATCACAGTGCATGTCGAAGCCTGCCGCCATTTGCATCGGACGGTGGAATTAATCAAACAGCAGGGAAAGAAAGCAGGATTGGCGTTAAATCCGGCGACGCCGGTTACGGCTATCGAGCCGATGCTGCCGTTTGCCGATCTCGTGCTCATCATGACGGTAAATCCGGGCTTTGGCGGCCAGCAGTTCATTTCCATGACGCTTAAGAAAATCAAACAATTGCGCAGTCTGCTTGCGGAACGAGGATTGAAACATATCGATATTGAAGTGGACGGCGGCATCAATGAACAGACCGCCGCCGCAGTCGCAGCGGCCGGCGCAAACGTGTTCGTTGCGGGGAACGCCATTTTTACGGCCTCCGACCGCGCTGCCGCAATCGCCGGCATCCGGCGCGCGGCCATGCAAACGGTAAAGCGTTAAAACTGGCATGAATCAAACGGCAAAAGCATACGATGGTACCATAAAGCGATATGTTTTTTGGTACCATTTTTCATATGCAAGAATATACATGGTAAAGGTGGAAGCCGCGAAAACAAACCGCTGGGAGGGCTGAAGATGAAATTCTACACAATCAAGCTGCCGAAATTTTTGGGAGGGTTTGTGAAAGCGATTTTGAATACGTTTCAGAAAAACTGAGAACAATTGCTGCGGTTGTGTTTTGCCATTATCGCAATAATCGCAACACGAAAAAAAGCACCAACGGAAGGTGCTTTTTGTCTGCCCAATTATACGCGTAAGACTTTTCCGGATTTTAATGCCCTGGTGCTGACATAAACCCGTTTCGGCTTGCCGTCCACCAAGATGCGCACTTTTTGCACGTTAACTCCCCAAGTGCGCTTCGTTTTATTGTTGGCGTGAGAAACATGATTTCCTTGCTTCGGAGATTTTCCGGTCACGAAACATTTACGCGACATTCGCGTTCACCCCCTTGAACACACTTTATAATGATAGCACAGCCTGAAAAATAACGTCAATACGCCGCGAGTAACGGATATCATTTATTTATTCGCGCGGTTATAGTACAATGTGTTATAACCCATAATATCCCTTGAAGGAGATGGATAGGCGATGCCCATTGAAATGGCCGGCGAGAACGGCAAAATCCTCATTTCGGATGAAGTAATAGCGGTAGTTGCCGGTTCGGCGGCGCTGGATTGCTACGGATTGGTCGGGATGTCTTCGCGCAAGCTGAAAGACGGCATCGCCGAGATGTTGGGGCGGGAAAATCTGGGCCGCGGCGTCGCGGTGCGCCGGGAAAATGACATGCTGCATATTGATTTATATGTCATTGTCAGTTACGGCACAAAAATTTCCGAAGTCGCGCACAACATTCAATTGAAAGTGAAATACGTGTTGAACGAGATCGTGGGGTTGCATGTCGATCATGTCAATATTTTTGTGCAAGGAGTTCGCGTATCTCGATAGGGAGGAGAGACATACTTGAGTAAGCGCTTTATCAACGGTACTGATTTTAGCACCATGGTGGCGGCAGGCGCCGAATTCCTTGCGGCACGAGTGCAAAATGTGAATGCGTTAAACGTTTTTCCCGTACCTGACGGCGATACGGGCACGAATATGAACTTGACCTTGTCTTCCGGAGCGGAAAGCTTGCGGAAGAAGCCGTCCGCGCATTTGGGCGAGGCGGCTGAAACGTTTGCAAAAGGCTTGTTGATGGGAGCGAGGGGCAACTCGGGCGTCATTTTGTCGCAATTGTTCCGCGGCTTTGCCAAAGGCGTGGCGGGGTTGTCCCAGGCGGATCCGCAAGCGTTTGCCACAGCATTGCAGCAAGGTGTGGAAACGGCTTACAAAGCGGTCATCAAGCCGGTGGAGGGAACCATTCTGACGGTGTCGCGGGAAGCGGCCAAACATGGTATGGCTGTTTCCCGGCGCGCTGACAATATTCTGGATTTGCTGAACGAAGTGCATGGACAAGCGCAGCGGGCGCTTGCGCGAACGCCTGAGCAGCTTCCCGTCCTGAAACAGGTTGGCGTTGTTGATGCGGGTGGACAAGGCCTGGTATTCATCTATGCGGGGTTTATCCAGGCGCTTAGGCAAGATGGCGGATCGCCGGCGCCGGTTATCGCCGAGCCGCCGCAAGGGAATGCGCAAGCACATCTTCCCGCCGAAAAAAAACGCAGCGCGCAATCGCAGCTTGCGACGGAAGAAATCGAATTCGGCTATTGCACGGAGTTTATCGTAAAACTGGGTACGCGCATGCTGCAAGACCATGCTTTTTCCGAAGACGAATTCCGCAGGCAAATGGGCCGGTTGGGCGATTCGTTGCTGGTTGTTGCCGACGGCGAATTGGTAAAAGTACATATTCATACGGAAGCGCCGGGCGATGTCATGAATGCGGCCATGAAATACGGCGCGTTGACGAAAATCAAAATTGAAAACATGCGCGAGCAGCATACGCATATCCTCGAACAGGATGAATACAGCGAAGACGGCAGCCTGATACCGGCAACGAACAATCCGGTAGACGCGGCGGAAATTGCGGAAGAAAAAGCATACGGTTTTGTCGCGATCGCTGCCGGCAGCGGAATTTCCGATATTTTCACGAGCATCGGCGTGGATTATGTGCTGTCCGGCGGGCAGACGATGAATCCCAGCACGGCCGATATTGTGGAAGCCGTCAATCGGGTGCGGGCGAATACGGTATTCGTTTTGCCAAACAACTCCAACATTATTTTGGCTGCGGAGCAAGCGAAGGAACTGGCGCAGCGAAACATCGAAGTGATCCGTACCAAAACCATGCAACAGGGCATGGCGGCGCTTCTGGCTTTTCAGGAAAATGCCGACCTTTCCGCAAATCTTGACGCGATGCGGCGGGCCGTGCAGCAAATACGCTCGGGCCAGGTCACGTTTGCCGTTCGCGATTCGCAGTTTGCGGACATTACGATCAAAGAAGGCAATTATTTGGCGATGGCCGAAAACCAAATCGTCGCCGCTTCGCCCGATTTGCTCGCCGTATGCATGGAGCTTATGCAAAAGATGATCGTCAATGGCGACGAAATGGTGACCGTTTTCACCGGGGCGGACGCCGACGAAGATGTCACCAACCGGATGCTTGCGCGGATTAAGGAGCAGTTTCCCGAAGTTGAACTGGAAGTGCATTTTGGCGGTCAGCCATTATATTTTTATTTGTTTTCTGTGGAATAAAATATTGAGGTGAGCACAGTTGGCGCAAATTCGTATTGTATCGGACAGTACGTCGGATATCCCGCAAGAATTGAGAGCCAATCTCGGCATCGAGACGGTTCCTTTGAAGGTGCATTTCGGAAACGAGACTTTCCTGGATTCCGTGACGATTACGCCGGAACAGTTTTATGAAAAGTTGATACAAGCGACGGAACTGCCGACCACATCCCAGCCTTCTCCGGCCGATTTTGTGGAGTTATACAAACGCCTGTTGCATAAACCGGATACGGAAATCATCTCCATCCATTTGTCCTCCGCATTAAGCGGGACGTACCAAACGGCTGTTTTGGCCAAGTCGTTGCTGGAAGGCGGCGAACACATTTCGGTCGTGGATTCCAAGCACGCTTCATACGGCGTCGGCATACTGGCCGTTGCCGCGGCCAATGCCGCTCGCGCGGGAAAATCTAGGGAAGAAATTTTGGACCTGGTCAAATATGTGCGGAATACCATGCGCGTCTATTTTATTGTGGATACGCTGGAATATTTGCATAAAGGAGGCCGTATCGGCAAAGCCTCGGCATTGTTCGGAGCGCTCTTGAACATCAAGCCGATTCTTACGATCGACGAGGCGGGGGAAGTGGCGGCGGTGGACAAAATACGCGGCAGCAAAAAAGCCATGCAGCGGATTCTTGAACTTTTGCGGCAAGACTTTGGCGACAAGCGCGTGCATGCCGTGATTGCCCATGCGGGAGTCGAGGTTGACGTAGAGGAATTGACGGAACTGGTGCGCGGCAATTTTGCCGTTGAAGATCTTACCCATACAAAAATCGGCCCGGTTATCGGCACGCATGTCGGTCCGGGCACTACCGCCGTATTTATGTATCCGGTGCAATGACACTTGATTTGGCGTCAATCCCCGTACAAGACGTGCAAGGCGTCGGGGCCCGCAAGGCGGAAGATTTGCAAGCGCTTGGCATTTATACGGTACAGGATTTGCTGGGTTATTTTCCGTTTCGGTATGAGGATTACCGTCTGCGCGACTTGGCGACGGTCGCGGACGGTGAAAAAATTACGGTTAAAGGCACCGTTTACGGCGAACCGTTCGTACAGATGTTTGGCAAAAAAAAATCGCGGCTTGTTTGCAAGGTGATGGTGGACCGCTTGATCGTGACCGCCGTTTGGTTCAACCGCCATTTTTTGAAGGACAGGCTGCATCCGGGGGCGGAAATCGTACTGAGCGGAAAATGGGATCGGCACCGCAAACATTTGACCGTGGCGGAGAGCGAATTCCCGAATTCCCGCGAGCCGCAGGCCGGAGCTCTGCAACCGGTATATTCCATCGGCGGTCCGGTTACGCAAAAAAGCTTGCGCAAAATAATCCGGCAAGCTCTGGCCCAATACGGCAATCTGATTTCCGAAATTTTGCCGCGCCCGCTAGTTGCCAAACATAAGCTTATGCCGCGCAAGGAAGCGTTTTTCGCGATGCATAAGCCGGATACGGTGCAAGCCGCCGCAAGCGCCCGGCAGCGTTTCGTGTATGAGGAGTTGTTTCTGTTTCAATTGAAGCTGCAAGCGTTGCGCACGCTTGCGCGCAGCCGCGCCGACGGCGTCGCCCACCCGATTGAAGCGGAAAAGGTGCGCGCGTTTGTGCGCGCTTTGCCGTTTCGCCTAACGGAGTCGCAAAAAAAAGTGATCGCCGAGTTGCTCCATGACATGCGCGCGCCCTATACCATGAACCGGCTGTTGCAAGGCGATGTCGGCGCCGGGAAAACCGTGGTTGCCGCGGTTGCGCTGTTTGCCGCGGTATCGTGCGGCTGCCAGGGAGCGTTGATGGTGCCGACGGAAATATTGGCGGAACAGCATTTCGCATCGCTGCAGAAGCTGTTTCATCCGTATGGCACGCAAATCGCCCTGTTGTCCGGCAGTTTAACCGGGCGGGAACGCGCCGATGTGATAGCCGGATTGCAAATGGGCATAATCGATATTGTCGTCGGTACACACGCTTTGATTCAGGAAGATGTGGCATTTCGCAAGTTGGGACTTGTTGTCGTGGACGAGCAGCACCGCTTTGGCGTGAATCAGCGCAGCATATTGCGCCGCAAAGGGATGAATCCGGATGTGCTGACAATGACGGCGACGCCGATTCCCCGGACTTTGGCGATTACCGTATTCGGCGACATGGACGTCTCCAGTTTGACCGAACTGCCCAAAGGAAGAAAGCCGGTCAAGACATACTGGGTGAAGCCGGACATGCTTGCGCGGATTATCCGGTTTATTATGAAAGAAGTCAACAGCGGGCGGCAAGCTTATGTCATCTGTCCGCTGATTGAAGAATCGGAAAAACTGGATGTGCAAAACGCGATCGATATTCACGCGAAGCTGTCTAGCATGCTGGAGGGAATCCGGGTCGGCCTGTTGCATGGACGCATGTCCGCCGCGGAAAAAGATCAGGTGATGGCGGAGTTTTTAGCCAACCGCTGTCAGGTGCTGGTGTCCACAACGGTTATCGAAGTTGGCGTCGATGTGCCGAATGCGACGGTCATGCTGATTTATGACGCGGAACGCTTCGGATTATCTCAGCTGCACCAGCTCCGCGGCCGGGTCGGGCGCGGCCGGGAGCAATCTTACTGCATTCTGCTCGCGGATCCGAAAAGCGAAATCGGCAAAGAGCGGATGCGCGTCATGGCAACAACGAACGACGGGTTTGAGATAGCCCGGCGGGATTTGGAACTGCGCGGTCCCGGCGACTTTTTTGGCACGAAGCAAAGCGGCTTGCCGGAATTCAAGCATGCCGATTTGACGCATGATTTTCACCTGTTGGAGATGGCGCGAAACGATGCCGCCGAATTGGTTCGCATGAGCGCATTTTGGACGGATATCGAATATACGCCGCTGCGCGCGTTTCTGGAAAAGGAAAAGATTCGATCCGGCGCGCAGTTTGATTGAACCGCCATGATGATCGTCACGATTAAACCGCTGCCGGCATAGCATAGAGAATGTGGTACATTTTGCTGACAAGCGGCGGAGGTGGCGGTTATGGGGTATTTGCAGTATGGCATCAGCCGCAATTTGGTTGAGCGCGTCAAAAAAAAGCTGAAAAACCCGCAGCACAAAGAATACGTCAAGGCTGTGCTTAACGGCGTGACCAAGCAGGATTTGCAAAATCGCGCCAAGGTGAAGAAATTGCTCAATTTAATCGCAAACCGGTTGGATGAACCGATTGTCGAGGCGGAAAAAGAAGCGA
>DASVDB010000181.1 GCA_036381315.1 Bacilli bacterium
GGGCGCGTGTGCCGAATTTTGTTCCCACCGACTATCTGCCGCGAAAACTCGTCAATGATACGGACAGATTTGCCCAGTTGGCGCTGATTGCGGCTGCCGAGGCTTTAACAGACGCCGGACTGCTGGAAAAAGACGGCGATAAACTGTCACCTGGCGTTAATCCCGACCGCGTCGGAACGGCGCTTGGCTCCGCGTTCGGCGGAATCCAGTCGCTGGAAATCGGCTCCGGCAGGTTGGCGACAGGGGCGTCCAAGCGCGTCGGGCCGCGGCTGATTTCAAAATCGATACCGAATGCCGCCGCCGGAACCATCGCTATCCGTTACGGCCTGCGCGGGCCATCCGTCACCTATGTGACGGCTTGCGCCGCCTCCGCCAACGCGATTGGCGAGTCGGTATATTGGTTCTGGCGCGACGATGTGGATTTTGTGCTTGCGGGCGGCGTGGACAGTTTATGGGCCCCGGTCTTTTTATCCGGTCTGCGCGACGCCGGGGCGCTGGCAACGACCGGGCCCGAGGATGCGTCCGCCTGGTCGCGCCCCTTTGATAAACAGCGGACCGGCATGGTCATGGGCGAAGGTTCGGCTTTGTTCGTGCTGGAGCCCCTGGAACGCGCCCGCGCCCGCGGCGTGCATGTTTACGCGGTGCTTGGCGGATATGGCGCGTCGAACGACGCCTATCATGATACGGCCCCCCATCCGCAAGGGTCCGGCGCCGTACTGGCCATCGAGCGCGCGCTTCGCTCCGCCCGCCTTGGCGCGGCCGAAATCGATTATATCAACGCCCATGCCACCTCAACACAAGCCGGCGATATCGCGGAAGCAAACGCTCTTCGCGCCGTCTTTGGCGAACGCCTAAACAACATTCCGGTCAGTTCGATCAAAGGAGCGATCGGCCACCTGCTTGGCGCTGCGGGCGCAATCGAAAGCGCCGCTTGCATCAAAGCGATCGAAACGGGAATAATCCCGGCGACGCTGCATTGCGCGGAAAAAGATGAGCAAGCGCCGCCCGACGTGGTGCCGAACGCAAGCCGCAAGCAAAAAATTGCTACCGCATTAAGCAACTCGTTCGGGTTTGGCGGACAAAACGGCGTCCTAATCTGGCAAGCGCCGTAACCGAAACAGATGGAGGAATGCAGCATGAACAAACCGAAAACGTTTGTACCCACCGTTCAGGAAAGGCGCCTGGCCCTCTCGGAAAAAGTTCCCGTCTGGCAAAACCGCACGCTTGCCGCTCATTTTTCGCTACAGTGCAAAACTTACCACAATCGCCCTTTGCTCCATATGCCGAACTGCACCGTCACATACGGGCAAATGTGGCAGCGAGCGTTCGAACTGGCCAAGGCACTGCTCAACCTCGGCGTGCGCCGCCGCGACCATGTGGCCATTCTCATGGCTAACGATCCGGAATTCATCGCCCTCATTTTGGCCATTTCCCTTACCGGGGCGGTGGCGGTCCCCCTGAACACGCTGCTGCGCGGCGAAGAGCTGGACTACATGATCCGCCAATCGGATACAAACTGGCTCATCTTGCATCAACACGCGAGCGGGCAAAACCATGCCGCAACCATTCAGCCCATTGTGGAAAAACTGGCGACCGAAGACGGAAGTCAACTGAAAGCCGCAATCTGCCTTCCGAATGGCGACGAACCCATTCCCGGCTGTTATGTCGCCTGGTCAACCTTTGTCGCGGGCGCGGCCACGGTTTCCGACGCCGCCGTGATAAAGCGCTGGCGCGAATCGGAGTACCCGAGCGAAGTGGCCGCTATCATATACACTTCCGGCTCAACCGGCTTGCCGAAAGGCGTCATGTTGACGCACGATATGATGCTGCGCTCGGGGTTTGCCACATGCTTAAGCCGCGCCTACGAAGACAATCGGCGAATCTTCGCGCCCTTGCCTTTTTACCATGTTTATTTTCTGCAGGAGGGGCTTTTGGCTGTTTCTTTTGTCGGGGGCGCCATGATTACCTGCCAATCTTTTGCGCCGCTCTTATCCTTGCAGTTGATGGAAAACTATCAAGCCAACGATTTTCTCGCCGTTCCCTCCATGCTTGTCGCCATTTTAAATCATCCCGAGCTTGATAAGTTTAACCTTCAGCACCTCTATGCGCTCCTGTGCTGCGCGGCGCCGGCGCCGGTCCCGCTCTGGCAGCGAGCGGTCGATATGCTGGGGGTAACGGAAATCGGGACAGGCTGCGGCGGAACGGAAGCGTCTTCGACCACCATGCTGACGGAAATCGGCGACCCGCTTGAAGTCATTTCCACGCGCGTCGGCAAAATCAAGCTCGCGGGCGTAGCCGGCTCGCCCGAATTTGACGGCGCCAGCGTGCAATACAAAGTCATCGACGCCGACACCGGCAACGATTTGCCCGCCGGTTCCGTTGGCGAGCTTGCGGTACGCGGCAACGTCGTGACGCGCGGTTATTATAAAAAGCCTGCCGAGACCGCGGCCGCTATCGATAAAGACGGATGGCTGCGCAGCGGCGATTTGGGCCGCATTGATGAGCATGGTTACATTCAATTGCTGGGACGGAGCAAGGATCTTTACAAAGTTTCCGGCGAAACGGTAGCGCCGAAGGAAGTGGAAGATGCGATCTCGCTTCACCCCGCCGTGGCGCAAGCCTATATTGTCGGCGTCCCCGACGCGCTCACCACGGAAACGGGAGCGGCCTTCATTGAACTGAAGCAGCAAGCAAGCTGCACGAAGCGCGAGATTCTGGACTGGTGCAAACAACGCGTCGCCCGATTTAAAGTGCCGCGTTACATTTGGTTCGTCACCGCCGACGAATGGCCGTTGACCGGCACGGGAAAGATTCAGAAATTCAAGTTGCGGGAAATGGCAAAGGCGCGTTTGGCGAAAAAAAGGACGCAGGCGTAAAGGCGTCCGTTTTACCCCCGCCCGGGCGATGCGCAAGCAAGTTGATCTTCATCAAGGCGGAAGCCGGCCGATAGCCGGACAATATGAGGTGACAGATAAAATCAACCGCTAAATAAAAGGGAGGCAAAGCAGCATGCCGGCTCACGCCTTTTTGATTTTGGCAATTTTGACATTTGCCCTCGCCATCATTGCCCTAGATGCAAGAATATTGCTTGCGCAAGTGATTCTTTTCCTCGGTTACTTTTTTCTTAAGGATTCCACTGTGTTGTTTACGCTGGCGGGTATTTTGCAGATTGTTTTGGGCGTTTTTACCCTGTACAGATGCAAACGATTTATTGACTATGACTATTACTTGCAGTTGGAAAAAACGCGCCTGGCCCGGCCGAACCTGACAAAAGGCGGCAACAAGGGCGGAGATTTCAATCTGTTTAGAAAGCCGTATTAATTGCACCGACCGACATTTATAAATATAATCCGGTTATAATGAATATATCGTACTATCAAACAAAAGGAGTGATCCCAGGATGGATGCCAAAGCCAAAAAAGTCGCTTTGCGCGGTATTTCATACGGCCTTTATGTAGTCGGAACCAAAGACGAAAACGGCGTAAACGGGTTTGCGGGAAACTGGCTGACGCAAACTTCGTTCGAGCCGCCTTTGGTGGCCGTAGCGGTCAAAGCCGGCAATCGCTCGCAACAACAAATAGCAAACACCGGAGTTTTCAGCGTGAATATTTTGGAGTCGGGTCAAAAAGATATGGCGACCGCCTTTTTCCGTTCCGTTGAACCGGAGGGCAACAAGTTGGCCGGTTATGAATTTTACACGGAAGAAACGGGTTGTCCGATTTTTAAGGATGCGCTCCGCTTTTTCGAATGCAAAGTCGTGGAAAAGGTGGAAAAGGGCGATCACTTTATTTACATTGGCGAGGTAGTGAACGCCGGCGTCCTGCGCGAAGGCGAACCGCTGACGTTGAAAGAGACGGGATTTTTTTACGGCGGATAAATGGCGGATCGTTGCGCATACCAAATCAACGGCCTCACGATAAGCAACTGGCGCGGCATCTTGCAGATGCCGCCTTTTTATTTGCACTTTTCCTGTTCGTACCCTTCCGCATTTTCCTTCCGGTTGCGAACCCCCAGGTATATTTAACATGATAAATTCCGGCAAGAAGCCGAAACAAGCGCCCTTTGCACAGGCAAAAAAGTATGAACGGGCAAAAAAATACAGATTATGGGCTTCACACTCGGCAAAAAAGTATGGTTGCGGCATCCCGGCGCGCTGCTTTATTTTGGAGTTGCGAAAGCGATCGCAATACTCCGGCGGAGGGAGTGAAGAGATGAGCCAATCTGAAATGATCGCGGCGTTCAGACGACGAAAACGACCCGGCGGGCGGCAGCCAAACTTTGGCGGCTGGATGCGCCCCATCGCTCGAGCGGTAAAACGCGATAAATATTTATATTTATTGGCTTTGCCCGGGTTGCTTTTTTTTCTGGTTTTCAAATACCTTCCGATGTATGGCATCATCATCTCCTTTCAGGATTATTCGCCGTTTGACGGCATCCTGCATAGCAGATGGGTTGGTTTTCAGCACTTCGTGCGTTTCTTTACCAACCAGGATTTCTGGATGCTATTTCGCAATACGTTGGTTATCAACGCGATGAATCTGCTGTTTTTCTTCCCGTTGCCGATTGTCCTGTCGCTGCTCTTAAACGAGGTCAGGCGGAATTGGTACAAGCGGATCGTGCAATCGATCGTTTATTTGCCGCATTTTCTGTCATGGGTCATTATAATCGGTCTGACGCTGGTCATGCTTTCCGCCTCAAACGGTATCATTAACCAATTGCTGCAGGCAATGGGATTTGCCAAGATTCCATTCTTGACAAGCCCCAAGCTTTTTTGGATCATCCTGACCATTCAGTCCATTTGGAAAGAATCCGGTTGGGGCACGATCATTTTTTTGGCCGCAATAGCCGGCGTCGACCCGCAGTTGTATGAGGCGGCGCGGATGGACGGGGCCGGAAGGTTTAGGCAAATGTGGCACGTGACGCTGCCGGCTATCCGCAATGTGATTGTTGTTCTGCTTATTCTCCGGCTGGGGCATATCATGGACATCGGCTTTGAGCAGGTTTACCTGATGTACAACGGTGCAGTCTCGGACGTCGCGGACGTATTCGATACCTACGTTTATCGCGTTGGAATTCAACAAGGACAGTTCAGTTTCAGCACAGCGGTAGGTCTGTTCAAATCGGTTATCGGCCTAATCCTCATCGTGCTGGCCAATCGCCTGGCAAAACGCTGGGGCGAAGAAGGAATCTATTAGAAAGGAGGTGAAAGCGTGACAAGAATCGGTGATCGTTTGTTTCAGACAGTGAATTCGGGCTTGTTGGGGTTGATTGCGGTGGCAACGCTGTTCCCGCTATATTACGTTTTTATCGTGTCGTTCACCGATCCCGCGGAGTTTGTACGCAAAAGCATCGTGCTGCTGCCCGAGAAATGGACGCTGGATGCATACCGCTATCTTATGCTGAACGGATCATTTATCCATTCCGTAGGTGTAAGCGCTTTTTTGGCGGTGGTGGGAACAGCCTGCAGCTTGACCGTTACCTCCGCGCTGGCTTATGCGCTTTCCCGAAAAAGACTGAAAGGGCGGAGACTGTTTACACTGCTGATACTGTTTACGATTTTATTTAACCCCGGGATTATCCCCAACTATTTGCTGGTCCGCGATCTGGGCCTGATCGACAGTATTTGGTCTTTAATACTGCCGGCCTTGTCCAGCGGCTGGTATGTAATTTTGATGCGGAGTTTTTTCGATCATATCCCGACCGGTTTGGAAGAAGCCGCCGCAATCGACGGATGCAATGATATTATCGCCTGGGTGCGCATTATTCTTCCGCTGTCCATGCCTGCGCTCGCTGCTTTCGGGTTGTTTTTTGCTGTTGAATACTGGAATGTCTATTTCAACGCGCTTTTATACATCAATGACTTTCACAAATGGCCGATTCAACTGCTTTTGCAAAATATTTTGAACGACTCGGCGGGAAGCAGCCTGGCCGAAGCGGATCCGCTCAGGCAGCCGCCGCCCACACAGACTCTGAAAATGACAGCCGTGGTTATAACGACGTTGCCGATTCTGTTTGTCTATCCGTTTCTGCAAAAGCATTTTGCCAAAGGTGTAATGCTGGGCTCCGTGAAAGGGTGACATATTTCGGTCATCATGAAGCAAGTCAATTAAAAAGGAGGAATTTCCTTGTTCAAGTTATTGAAGAAAAAAACGGCTTTATGCGGTCTTATCCTTTTATTCGCACTGGCTACCGCATTGACCGCGTGCGGCGGCACAGGCTCCAAGGCGACGGACGGCGCCCGGGAGAAGCCGGACAATACAGCCGGCAGCAATGCTGCGCAGCCGACCAAAGTTACCATTATGAGCCACTTCTTCGGCGCGGCTCCACCGGATGCGAACGGTGAGGTGCAAAAGAAAATAGAAGAAGCAACCAATACCGAGTTGGATATCCAATGGGTTTCGGCGAACAGTTACAATGACAAACTGAATGTTACGCTGGCCTCCGGCAATATCCCCGATCTGATCACAATCGACGATCCCTTTAGCCCGGTGTTCCGCAATGCTGTAGAGCATGGCGCTTTTTGGGATATCACTCCGTACTATAAGGATTATCCAAATCTGATCTCGGGAATTTCCGAAACCGCCTGGGAGTTGACAAAAATGCAGGACGGGAAAAATTACGGCATTCCGCGCCCGCGCCCGTCCGAAGGCGATGCCTTTTTCGTCGTCCGAAAGGATTGGCTGGATCAGGCGGGGCTCAAAATTCCGACAACGTCCGACGAGTTATATGAGGCAATGAAGGCATTTAAAGCGACCGGCAAAGATCATATCGGGTTTACAGGCTATTTCAACGCAGCTGACATGGGTTCGTTCGGGCCATTTGAAGGCATCTTTACCGGGGCGAACGGATTTTGGAAAGCAAACGGCGATCAACTCGAATTTACAGCTTTTCTACCGGAGGAAAAGGAAGCGTTGCAGTATTTGGCGAATGCCTATAATGACGGGTTATTGCCTGCGGATGTGGCCTCCTTGCAATTAAGCCAAATGAAAGATATTTATAAATCCGGCAAAGCGGGCATGATCGTGGATAAAACCGGTACGGCGAAGGATTACTACAGCGTGATGGAGCAAAACGATCCGAATCTCAATAAATTGGACGCATTTTATCCAATCACGAGCATCAATAATTATAATCCGAAAGGACCGGGCTTTGCCGGTATTTCAGCCATTCCCAAGAGCGTTCCGGAAGACAAAATGAAGAAAATTCTGGCGATGGTAAATACATGGATGAACCCGGAAGTGTTCGCTTATCAAAAATGGGGTATCGAAGGCCGCGACTACAAGGTGGAAAACGGCGTAAAAGTGCAAATCGCCGATAATTACCAGAAAGACGCCCTTGGGGAATACAACCAAATCGTCTATGTTTCCGATCAATATGCCAGCACGTCCAAGGATTACTTCCCCGAAGATATGCAAAAGTTGTATAAACAGGTTCAGGACGACCGAGCGAACAGCAGCGTAGCGGATGTAAGTATCGGTTTGTACTCGCAAACTGCCCAAACCTATCTGCCGGAAATCCAGAAAAATATGCAGGATTTGAAAGTCAAGATCATTTTAGGAGCGCAGCCGATCTCGGCTTGGGACAGTTTCGTCGATAAACTGAAAAACGATGAACATATGAAACAGATTATTAAGGAAATGAACGAAGCATACAAAGCACGGACATCCAACAAATAATACCCGGCATGATGCGCTTCTCCATGTTCTGCCATAGCCGCCGGCGTGGAGAAGCGCAATTTCTTGTTAAGGCAAGTAATCTCCAAAGGGTGATCTGATGCGGCATTTCAGTGGAAGGCTGATGTTTCAACCGATTAGACGTTTTCTGCGGGGCAGCTTTTACCGCAAAAGTCTGGTTACGATCCTGCTTGTGGCCTGCGTTCCCAGTTTCATTATCGGCCTTGGTACCTTTCTGGCCGGACGGGGACAAATGGAAGCGCGGCTTCAGGAGTTGCATCAGAAACAGTTGGAGCGGGCAGCGAGCAATATTGACGGACAGTTGGCCAACCTGGAAGTGTTAATCGAACACTGGGCGTTTGATCCCCAGTTTGGCAACGTACTCGCACATTTGGATTTTATTTTTGGCTATCAAAGGATTCGAAACATTTATGCTACGTTATTGGTAATGGAGGGATCCAATAACCTGATCGGCCAGGCGCAACTGTTGCTTGAGAAACCGCAACCCCTGTTATTCACGCCGGACGTTTATTTTACTCCGAGCCGGGAATTGATCGACACTTATCACTTAAAACGGCAAGAAAAAAATCTGTTTTGGACACGGACGATCAAGCGGCTAAACGCAAAAACTCCCGCAAATGAAAAGGCGATATCGTTAGTATACAAAATCCCCGGCGACGCACCGAAACCGTTTGGCGAGCTTGTGCTGGTAATGAATCCGCGAAAGATCGCCGATTTGGTCGGTACTCTTTCCGCTGCCGACGGCGGCGCTGCGTTTCTGTTGGACCAGCAGGACAATTTTATTTTTACCGATACGGAAAACCAGATTCCGACTGAACTGGAGAAAAAGCTGCGCGAAGAAGTGCTTCTGCATCCTGAAAAGAGCACTTTTCTCTTTAATTGGCATGGCAATAAATATGCCGTTTCCTATGCAAAGTTCCTGCGGCCGGGGATGAATTGGTCCTATGTGTCGGCTACTCCGCTCGATGCCATTATCGGCCCGGTCGAATTTGTATCCAAGCTCATGCTTGGCATCAGTCTGGCTTGCTTGTTTCTGGCCTTCTTGCTGGCCTGGTTCGGTTCGCACAGGCTCTATTCACCGGTCAAAAGATTAGTGAAAAATCTGGCGGGGGCGCTTGTCCCCATTGCCGAAAACGCTCCGGAAGACGAATTCAAGTTGATCGAAATGCATTGGCGGACGCTGGCCGGTGAGAGGCAAGCCTTACAAAAACAATTAAATGTGCAAATCCATCATGTCCGCGAAGGCTTTCTGCTTCAGTTGGCGCAAGGGTCCCTGTATTCCTTGTCGGAGAAAGAAATCAGGGAAAGGTTGGCGCGTTATGGTTGGGATGTGAAAAAGCAACAATACGTGGCTTTGGTTATGCAAATTACCGATTTTGACAGCGAAGGCGGCAAATTTTCCGGTGATGACGAGGCGCTGGCGTCATTTGCGGCGGCGAATATTATGGAGGAGTTGACCAGCGGCAAATTCGCCCAATTCCAAGTATTAAATTTTCATGATTTGACGATCGGGTTGCTCCTCTGTCTGTTCGCAGACCGTCAGACCGTTTCGGCAAAAGCCATGTTGGATGCGCTGTGCCAGGAAATGATTACCGCGATCAACAATATTTTGCGGCTTAAGGTCACAATAGCCGTCAGCAATGTCAAATCGCAAGTAAACGAAGTACCCGATTTGTTCGAAGAGGCCCGGCAGGCTTTAAGCTATCGCAATACGCAATATCATAACCAGATCATCGACGCGGCAAGCCTGGACATTAAAAGAGAAAATGAACCGCACTATCCGTTCGTCCTGGAGAGGACGATCCTGCAGGCGCTTCGTACCAAATCGGAGGAAGAAGTCGTCCGTTTGTTGGGGCAATTCCTCCAGGAACTGTCCAGACATAACGCCACCGAACTATTCATCCGGCAAGGAATGCTGCATTTGCTTGGCAGCATGCTGCACGAGATGATGCGTTCCGGCTTCAACTTGCACCAGCTTCCGGAAGAAAATCTTTATGAAGCGTGCCTACGGCTGAAAAAAATACCGGATTTTCTCCATTGGTTTGAGCAAACTCTGGTAAAACCATATATGCAAGAAATGAAAAGCAGGCAGGATTTGTACACCAAACAAATCGTAGAGCGGATCATTACGCATATGCGTGAACATTTCATGAATGAGATTTCGTTGGACTACTATGCCGATGAAGCGGGCATAAGCCTGTATTCCCTGAGCAAAGCTTTCAAGAAAACTACCGGTCTCAATTTTATAGAATATTTGACCGAACTGAGGATGGAACATGCCAAGCGGCTATTGCGCGAGACGGATTTGAAGGTTGGCGAGGTCGCCCGGAAATCGGGCTATCAGGCGAGTTATTTTAACCGGATTTTCAGGAAGCATGTAGGTTACTCGCCCAGTCAATATAAAGACATGTGGATGAAGGAATTGTAGCGCATGAAAGGAGTTTTGCCCGTGTTGAATCGTGCCGTATGGCAAAATCCGTCCGCCGAATACCGCATCCACCCGTTCTGGTTCTGGAACGGCGAGATGGATGACGCTGAAATAGTCAAACAAATCGGCGAAATGGCGGACAAAGGCATCGGCGGATTTTTTATTTGCGCCAGACAAGGATTGCAAGTGCCTTATTTGTCCGCAACGTGGTTTCGGAAAGTAAAACTCGCGGTGATAACAGCGAAGGAAAAAGGAATGCACGTTTGGCTTTACGACGAGTATCCCTATCCGAGCGGGATCGCCGGCGGAGAAGTGACGCTTGAACTGCCTGAATGCAAGCAGTACACGTTGGAACATTGCATGCAGGCGGCAAACGGCGGCGAGGTGGTGCGGATTAACCTCCCCTGGGCCAGAGTCCTGTTTGCCAAGGCGGTGCCGGTGGACAAAACAATGGGCAGAATGTGGAATCGGGCCACCGATTTGCGCGAATGTATCGGCAATTGGCAAGCCGAAAACGTTTTTCAGAAATCGGGCCTTACCTCCTATAATGAAAAACGTTTCTTTACTTATGGGCCTGTGAAACGGCTGGTTTGGCAGGCGCCTAACGGGCAGTGGGAAATCCACGTGTTTCTGGAAAAAGAAATTGCGGATTTCAAATATTACGGGACGTATGTCGATCCTTGTCGCCGCGAAGCGACCGAGGCGTTTATCAGGTTGACGCACGAGCGCTACAAGCGGGAGTTGGGCGAATTTTTTGGCGGAACGATCAAGGGCGTGTTTACGGACGAAACCGGTCTGCTGGGCAGGATCCCCTGGTCGCCCGCACTGGCGGAAAGCTTTCTTGAGCGTAACGGTTATGATCTGCGGGAACATTTATATGCCCTGCTGGTTGCCGACGGGGAAAATACTCCACAAATTCGTTATGATTATTTTCAAACCATTCATCACTTGCTGCGGGAAAATTACCATAAACCGATCCATGACTGGTGTGCCGCAAACGGCTTGCAGTATGTCGCGGAAGTGCCGTCGGTGCGGATGACCACACAGCTACACAGCCATATACCCGGCGGGGATAGCGCACATGAAAAGATCGGGCGGCCGCTTGCGTGGATTCTCGACCGCTACGCCGCCAGCATTCGTTCGAATCCGCGCATGGTCAGCTCCCTGGCCAGACAGTTGGGCAGTTCCCGCGCCCTGATAGAGTGCTTCCACAGCGTCGGCTGGTCGATGACGTTGCAGGATGCCAAATGGATGATCGACCGGCTGGCTTCGCTTGGCATTAACTTTTTCAATTTTCACGCCTTCTTTTACACGTTGAACGGGCTAACCAAATATGATGCGCCGCCCTCGCAGTTTTTGCAAAATTCGTATTGGCCCCATTTTCGGCTGCTTGGGGATTATGTCGGCAGAATCAGCTATGCGTTGAGCCAGGGCGACGAAGAGAGGCCGCTAGCGGTGCTGGCGCCGATTACCAGTCTATGGACGCACATGGGCAATCCGCTGCAAGATTTTCACTATATGGGGGAAAACGAAGCGGAACAAAACCGTTTGCAGGCAATGCTCAAGGATTGGACAGAACTCACCAAATGGCTTGATCTCCACCGGTACGGCTATGATCATCTTGACCCTGAACTTTTGGCGACGGCACAAGTTGCGAAGGGGAGAATATTTTTGGGCAAGGCCTGTTATTCCGTTTTGCTGCTGCCGCCGCTTGCCAATTTGGAAGGAGCCGCCTGGGACAAGATCAAAGCATTCATTGCCGGCGGAGGAACCGTGATCGCTATCGGCTCCCTCCCCTACGAGCGGATCGAAGCGGGACGGAATACGGGCGATGAAATACGAAGGATGTTCGGCTTGTCAGCGCAAGACGATTGTGGTTATTGGCAGCAGGAAGATATAGTCAGCTCGGCGCCAAGTGGCGGTACTTCCGGTGAAGGGAAGAGGAACGCTCACTTTATTCCGTGCCGGAACGGGCGCTTTGCGACGGATGCATCCAACAAGTTGCACAAGTTGCTTGATTCCCTTCCGCTTCGGAAAGCAAGCGTGCTTGTCGATGGGGATTCGGATAGCCTGTTATTACAGCATCGCCGGTTGCCGGATGGCGGTTCGCTTGTTTTTTTGAGCAACCAGGAAAACCGCGAAATCTCGGGGTGGCTGAAACTTGCCGGCAAAAATACGGATTTCACCGGTTTTTTCAAACTGAATCCGGAAACGGGAGCTGCAGCATCGCTCGCCGCCGGGTACCGTGACGGCCAATGGATGATTCCGGTTCGACTTGCACCATACGAATCCTGTTTGCTTGAAACGGATACCGCTCCGTCCCAAAAGCGTGCGGTTGTTAAAGAGACGGCTTGGGCGTTGCTGCTCGATCCTTCCGGTAACTGGAGAATCGAACTGCCGCAGGAAAACATCGCCCGGCTGGAGCAATATCGATTGTATTTGCCGAATGCGGATCGGGCGTTCCCCATTATGCCGAAGACGTTTATCGACCAATGCGCCGATTTGGCCGAATGCCAGACTTTCCCGCTGCGCTTTCGGCAAATGTTCGGCACGCCGATTCGCATCGCCCTCGCTTATCCGCTCCAGGTACGGTATGAAACGGAATTTACTGTCCAACACATGCCCAATACCTGTTCGTTGTTAATGGATCGCGGGGCGGTCGCGGGCAAAAGTGCCATCTATCTAAACGGGAAACTGCTGTCCTGGAAGGATGCGAAAACCCGGTTTGTGTATGATCAGCACAATGTTGTCATGAATATCCGCCCGCTGCTAATGCCGGGAATGAACCGGCTGACCCTGAAGGTCGAAATTGGGCGGGATGATCACGGCCTGCTGGAGCCTTTTTACCTGATGGGGGATTTTGGCGTTGAATTTGCCGAGCATGCCGCGAATCCCGTAATTGTCGCTATGCCTGAGCAAGGCGCACCGGTCGGAGACGAATCGGCCGGGTATCCGCATTACCCCGGCGTAGTCGCATATCGGCGCAGCTTCACACTTGATCGCCTGCCGCGTGAACCTCTATTCGATTTGCGGTTTGCAAAAGGCGACGAAGTGCTGCACGATACGCTGGAAGTCCGAATTAATGGACAGCCGCTGGGTGTGCGAGCCTGGACGCCTTATTGCTGGCGCGGCGACAGCAGCATTTTGCGGGAGGGTGAAAATATGCTTGAAGTCCGCGTGGCCAGATCGCTTTGCGGCCTGCTTGAAGGCAAAAAGTTCGATTATGATGCGCATGCGCTAACCAAGCCGGGGAATTAAAATGCCTTGGCCGCCTGCCGATCTGAAGTGAAATTTATCATGCCGTTTTATGTCCTAGTTCGCCGCACTTTGCGCTCGGCTCATTTCTGCGCACATGAGAATGAACGCGCCGACGCCGTGCAAGTCGTTCTCGCTCGTGGGCCGGGCGATATAGTGCGCATAGTCGCCGATACCGGTGCCGATGCAAATATTCCCGATGATCACGCGGCCGTTCTCATCGAACTTCAGCATATCAATTATCCCTTGATAGCCCTTCCAGGCATATGGTAGATATCCGGAATCCAGGAAGCCCATGCGCACGGCTTTGGCAATCGCATGAACGTATAACGCCGTGCAGGAGCTTTCCAACCAATTATCGGGACGATCACCCTTGTCAACGACTTGGTACCATAAGCCTGTGGCGGCATCCTGGTATTTCGTCAAGGCAACGAGAAGGTCCTGCAGGATATGAACCAACGCCGGTTTATCTTTATGGTCAGCGGGCAGATAATCAAACATTTCCAGCAGTGCAACCGGATACCATCCGATGGCGCGGCCCCAGAACTCGGGGGCCAAGCCGGTTGCAGGGTCCGCCCAAGCCGCGGCTTTTGTTTCATCCCAACCGTGGTACAGCAAGCCCGTAACGGGATCCTTCGTGTGTTTGGCCATCAAGAGCGCTTGAAAAGTCATCATGTCGAAATATTCGCTTTCGCCGAATGTCCGGCCAAACTGGACGGCGATCGGCCCAGCCATATACAACCCGTCCAGCCACATTTGATTCGGGCAACGCCCCTTGTGCCAAAATCCGCCAGATGGGTTGGTCGGCCATGACTTTAACAGCGGAACGAGCGTATAAAGAGCTTTCTTATATCGTTCGTCCCCCGTTTGCTCGTACAGATTGAAGAGGAGTACACCGGGTTGGATATCGTCCAATTCATCGGAGTTGAAGTGTTTAATGCTGCCATCCGCAAGAACCTGGCTGTCCACCCATCTTTTGATATAGTCGAAATAGCGTTTATTCCCGGTTGCCCGCCAGCATTTCTCCATACCGGACAGAAAAACGCCCTGGTGATAGTGGAAACGGTTTGGCGGTAACAATTCCGGCTCAAATTTTGCCATGATGGCCTCACATGCTTTTTCAGCCCATTGAATAGGCGTAAGAGGTTGTTTCATTGCATTCATCTCCCCTTTTTGTTTACGGTTAGCTTAGCACAAATATTTGTACAATTTTTGCCTGAACGAGTGATTTTATCTTATATTTTGCCGTTTTTAACTAGAGAATTTTAATTATAGTATGGCAATAGGAGTGGGGAGTTAAGGATGGACGAAACTCTGTTTGAAAATGTCGAGGGTACGTTTTCCATATCCTATCGCAAAGCGCAAAGCCACCATATGCCGCTCAGTCACTTCCACAGTACATACGAAATTCATTACTTGATGTCCGGTCAACGGGAATTTTTCATAAAAGATCGCACGATGGTGATTCGCGAGGGGGATGTTGTCGTTATTTCGCCCAATATCCTGCACAGGACGACAAATGCGGCCGTCTCCAGGCACGAGCGGCTTGTCGTCAATATACATGAAGACCTGTTTGCTTCGGTTTGCCGCTCCAGTGCGGATATACTCCGACCGCTGTATGACAATGAGTATGTGGTTTTGAGGTGTTCCCCATATGACCGGCTTTCCGTCGATAAGCTCGCTCGCGACATCGTTCAAGAGATACAGGATAAAAAGTTCGGCTTCGAGAGTTTTGCGCAGATTTTGGTCATACAAATGATCATGCTTTGCTTCCGAAATCTTAGGCAGGCAAACCATGAGATGTTGGAATCCCCTAGCCCGATGCACGAGCGAATTTCCGAGGTTGCCCGTTATATGAACAGGCATTATATGGAACCGTTGACGCTGCAATTGACGGCAGAGAAATTTTTTGTGAGTCCGTATTATTTAAGCCGCTTTTTTAAAGAAGCGACGGGTTTTACATTCGTAGAGTATTTGCACAGCGTCCGAGTCAAGGAAGCAAAGAAGCTTTTGGAGCATACTTCGCTTAAAGCCGGCCTTATAGCGAAAAAGGTTGGTTTTGGCAGCGTCACGCATTTTGGCAGGGTGTTCAAGACCATTACCGGTCATTCACCGTTATATTATCGAAAATCCGGCATGAAGCGATAGACGAGTTATCCGCAAGTTCTTGATTGTCATTTCCTATTTGGTGTCCGCATCTTGAATATCAATGCCGGTTCTCAAAATCTTGTCAACGATACCCAACCGTTCGTCATATTCTTTTTCCGTAAATGCTACCGGCTCAATATCCAAATCAAATTCCTGCGCTTTAATAGGCAAATAGGCGGCGCAATCGAGGGGCGTAAAAATGTACTGGCGCAAGTCCGGTTTTTAAGAAAATATGCGCCTGTATTCGAACATGCGCATCAGATCGTGACCGGTGAACAGGTTGGCATAAGAGAAACAAGAAGAATCGAACAGGATTATGTGCTTACGGTCGATGATTTCTCTAACGGACGTGACAGAGGCTATTATGGGTTTTACGCCCGGTTTTCAAGTTTAACGGACGCAGGCGCGCTTATTTTAGCACTTTGTGCGGTATTCAGGTGAAAAATAAGCGAATAGCCGCTGTGACGTCCGTCAAATTTTTTGCACAGCCTTTTTTCGGCAAATAGCCTCTGCTGCGTCCGTTAGCGCGTAACTCCCGTTCCGCTAGCAAAGTTATAGTATGAAACGCTTCTATTCATCTTCTAAGATCTGCGGCTGGGAAAAAAACTGAAAGCGATTCTCCTTGTGCCCCGGAGTTGAATTTGCGGAAAATTCGCAAGCCAAATATTGCAGCAATTATCACAGCGCTATTTGGAAAATAACCGTTGCCGCATTGATGGCAGTTTCGGTTCGCTGGTAAGCGCAGCGAGAAAACTGCCCGAACGTGCCATCAAAACTGACGAAAAGCTTGCGAAGCGTACGCGGTTCTGGTTTAACTTCGTATTCGCAACTGAGGGCTTAGCGATAGCAATCACGATTGCCGTCTGCAACGCCGCCCGTCACCCCGAACTTATTCCTCTTCCGGTAGCTCTTATTGTCGGTATTCATTTTTTTCCATTGGCCTTTCTTTTTCGAGTTAAACTCTATCATTGCACGGGTGCGCTCCTCTGTTTGCTCGCCGTCGTGACATGGTTATTTGTGCCTGGGGAAATCACGCTGGGAAAGCATCCCATCCATACCTACATGTCTGTTGTTGGGTTCGGAGCCGCCTTTGTCCTGTGGGGCACAGGTCTGTTGCTATGGCTAGAAGTTTTTCGCAATCATGAGGTAAAGAATCACAGCCGGCAGCAAAGTGGCAATCATGCCAAAAACAGCCCATAAACGCGACGCTTTAATATACGCATCAGGAAGGCTGCCGCTCTTGATGAAAGCAGCGCTATGGCGAATCATGGCCTGCTGCAAAGGAATGAGAATCGTTAGCCAGACAACGCCTGTAATAGCCAATAATACGAGCGATAGTGTGAGCCAATTGAACCCATGCATGGATACTCCCGCTCGAATAGCCATGACGATACCGGAAATGACGATAAGAATGAGTCCGGGAAGCGTGAACACAAAATCGGCCAGCATCACGTTTTTTACCGTGTGATGAATGACGGCTGGGTTTTTCCGCAAATCCGCCCGAACTTTCCAAAAAGCCGCCGTAACTATATTTCCTGCAAATAATACGACGCCCGCCAGATGAAGAAACAACCATACATTCATGAGACGGCCTTCCTTTCCTGGTTAAGATTCAGTTTTCATGTGCCGTGTCTAAACCACCCCCTTTTAGGCGGTCAGCTACCAACACCCGCACTATTGCAAACGTTCCCTGCACAACGCTCACTGCCCAGCGCTCACTGCAAACGCTAAAACAGGGAGGCCGCCCCCCTGCACAACGCTAACAGTCACAGCAGACGCTATTTGTCGTTTCAATTACTTCTTTGTTAAAGAACCTGTTGTCAAATATTCATCCATGTTTTGCAGTTCTCGATTATAGATCGAACGGAGCAGCGAAGACGTTACGTGTCGCTCCGCCCAACCGGCGAACCCCGGCTTTTTGGGGAATTGCGAAGTGAGCCGGAGAATGCAACCATCCCCGGATTCGGGAATCAGCTTCCAAATTGTCGTAACTCCCGCGGATTGGTCCTGCTCCTGCACAATTCGACCGGGCTCCGGTTCCGACAAGGTCATGATAAGCGAGGAGCGAGAGCCCATCACTTTCATTGTCAGGCGGAACACCGTTCCCGCCCCCTTACCGCCTTCCAACACGTCCAGTGACGCAAACTGCCTGGGCAAAATGCGGCGATGCTCTTCCATATCAATGATCAAATTGTAAACCCGCT
>DASVDB010000182.1 GCA_036381315.1 Bacilli bacterium
TTTTACCGCGCGCCGGCTCCCGATGCCGCGCCGTTTGTGGAAATCGGCAGCAAGGTTGGCGAGAAATCGGTCGTGTGCATCATCGAAGCAATGAAACTGATGAACGAAATCGAAGCGGAAGTGACCGGCGAAATTGTCGACATTCTGGTGGAAAACGGCCAATTGGTGGAATTCGGACAACCGTTGTTTGTGGTGAAAACGGAATAGTCGGCGGCCCATTAGTTTGGAGGAGCAGGATATATGAAGTTTCAAAAAATACTGATTGCCAACCGCGGCGAAATCGCCGTTCGGATTATTCGCGCCTGCCGCGAACTGGGGATTTATTCCGTTGCCGTTTTTTCCGAAGCGGAGCGGGACGCCTTGCATGTGCGGATGGCGGATGAAGCTTATTGCATCGGACCGGCGCCGTCGAAAGACAGCTACCTGAATTTAACGAATGTGATGAGCGTGGCCACGTTGACGGAAGCCGACGCGATTCATCCCGGTTACGGGTTTCTTGCCGAGAACGCCAATTTTGCGGAAATATGCGAGGCGTGCAATATTGCGTTTATCGGACCGTCTGCGGAAGCGATTGCCAAAATGGGCGACAAGTCGGAAGCGAAGCAGACGATGAGGCGAGCCGATGTTCCGGTCATTCCCGGTTCGGACGGTTTGGTTGCGGATGATGATGAAGCGATCCGCATATGCCGCGAGATCGGCTATCCCGTTCTGATCAAAGCAACGGCGGGCGGCGGCGGAAAAGGGATACGCATCGCCGAGAATGAAGAGCAATTGCTTAAGCAAATGAATGCCGCGCGGCAGGAGGCGGAAAAATCATTCGGAAATGCCGGCGTTTATCTGGAAAAATATTTGACCGGCATGCGCCATGTGGAAATTCAAATACTTGCCGACAAGCACGGAAATGTCGTTCATCTGGGCGAACGCGATTGCTCGATCCAGCGCCGCCGGCAAAAACTGGTCGAGGAAGCGCCCAGCCCGGCGTTAACCCCGGAAATTCGCCGGCGAATGGGCGAAGCCGCCGTGCGCGCCGCCAAAGCGGTCAACTATTCCGGGGCGGGGACGCTGGAATTTTTGCTTGGGCCTGACGGCCATTTTTATTTCATGGAAATGAATACCCGCATACAGGTTGAACACCCGGTAACGGAACTGATTACAAACATTGATATTGTTAAAGAAATGATTTCGATTGCGGAAGGCAATCCGTTGTCATTTACGCAAGATGACGTGAAGTTAAACGGCTGGGCGATCGAATGCCGCGTCAACGCGGAAGACCCCGACCGCAATTTCGCCCCATCCCCGGGAACCATTCAAATGTATTTGCCGCCCGGCGGCTTTGGCGTGCGGGTAGACAGTGCGGTCTACCAGGGCTATTCGATTCCGCCGTTCTACGATTCGATGGTGGCGAAGCTGATCGTCTGGGGCAATACGCGCGATGAGGCGATTGCGCGAATGAAGAGGGCGCTGCAGGAATTTGTCGCGGCAGGCGTCAAGACGACGATTCCGTTCCATTTGAAACTGTTGCATCACAACAAATTCGTCAGCGGGGATTTTGACATCAAGTTTCTGGAAGAACATGACATCAACGACCCCGATTCATAATGAAAATTTGCCTTGGTTTGTCATAATGCGCAACAGATGGTATAGTAATAAAGTACAAGCGCTAAAGGAGGTGGATGTTCATGAATATGTTGGCCGCCGATTTTGAAAGGACGGAACTTGGGAACATTCAAATAGCTCCGGAAGTGATCGAAATTATCGCCGGATTGGCGACCATGGAAATCAAAGGCGTGGCCGGCATGAGCGGAGGCATCGCCGGAGGTTTTGCCGAATGGCTCGGGCGCAAAAACCTGGGCAAAGGCGTTAAAGTCGAGGTTGGCGAAAAAGAAGTTGCCGTAGATGTATCCATCATTGTTGAATTCGGCACCCCGATTCCGACGATCGCCGGAGAAATCCAGAAGAACGTCAAACAAGCGATTGCCGCCATGACCGGATTGGAAGTTGTAGAAGTAAACGTGCATGTTCATGATGTACATTTCAAAGGTGTGGATAAATTGCCTGATGAAGAAGGCCAAACCGCGCAACGGGTGAAATAGGCGAACGCAACAACAACTTTGCTCCGCATCCTGCTAACCCCCTACTTTGTCAGGGGGTTTACTCTAGTGAGAGAAAGGGACAAGCCGTATGGGGAAAGTCATTGATCGGGTTTTATTATTGCTTTATAGTATAACGGTGCTGGCTGCCTCAGTAACATTGATGGCATACGGTTTTCATTGGATTCATGCGGATAAAACGCTTGATTTTATCAGCACCGTGTACGAAGATACGAATTCCAGAATCGTTTTGGCTACCGGAGCCGTGTTATTGCTGTTAGTCAGCCTTCGCTTTTTATACATATCGGTTCGCCGGAATTACACAAGCGTTCCGTCTATCGATCAGCGCACGGATTTTGGCGATATCCGCATCTCGCTGGAAACGGTGGAGAATCTTTCGCTGAAATCCGCCGCGCGCATCAAGGGCGTTAAAGATTTGAAAGCAAGGGTAAACGTTTCCGATGCCGGCTTGGAAATTACGATCAGGGCGATTGTGGACGGCGAAAACTCGATCCCGCTGTTAACGGAAGAAGTGCAGCGCCAGGTAAAAGGGCATGTGGAGGAAATTACGGGTGTACCGGTAGCGTTCGTTTCCGTATATGTGGCGAATATTATCCAATCACACACGTTCAAAAGCCGGGTTGATTAGAGGTGAGGCTCTTGTTGAACGGTCTTTGGGAACATTATAAAGGCACGATGGTCGGTCTTGGCATCGGCGTCTTCCTGGGGATTATTTATTTGATTTTTGGCTTTTGGGATATGTTGGTATTCGCCTTTCTCGTCGCCGTTGGCGGCCATATCGGGCACAAAATCGATCGCGGTGAAGACGTTTTGCCGCTTAAAGAACTGTCGCATTGGTTATCGGAGAGATGGAACCTGTTTCGCTAGGGGCGCGGGCGATTGCCGGTTGGCCGGTTTGCCGCGCGGCCGTTGCTACCGTGGACGTGCTTCACGGTTTTTTTTTTGTTATACTGCTTAATGATATCAAAATTCAGTCCAAAAGTGGCAGGAGGCTCCAGCATGAAACGCAGACTTGCCCGGGCGATTGCCGTGCAAAGCTTGTACCATATGGAAATGAATGACTCCGGCGTCGAGGCTGCCATTTCCATGGCGATAAATGAAACAAAAGCGGAAAATAGCGACGATGCCGAAAACAATGAACCGATTCCCGAATACTTGCGCGGTTTGGTCGTCGAGACTTGGGGAAAAAAAGCCGTGCTCGACGATTTGCTTTCCGGTTATTTGAAGGGGTGGAAACTGGAGCGTTTGTCGAAAGTGGACCGTCAGATTTTGCGGGTTGCCGCCTATGAAATGTTGTACGGCAAAGATGTGCCGCCGAAAGCGGCGATCAATGAAGCGATCGAACTGGCGAAACATTTTGGCGATGACGAGTCGGGGAAATTCGTCAATGGGGTATTGGGGAACATGCTGAAAGATCTGGATGCAATCAAAGAAAAAATAAACGCATGATCATGAAGTTTAACTTTGGGAGGAAACGGACATGGCGGCAAAAATCATGAATGGAAAAGAAGTGGCGGAAGAGATTCGCGGCAAGCTTAAGCGGGATGTTGCCGATTTGCAGGCGAAAGGCGTAACCCCGGGCTTGACAGTTATTTTGGTCGGGGAAGACCCGGCATCGCAGGTGTACGTGCGCAATAAGGCCCGCGCATGCGAAAAATTGGGAATCGCCTCCACCGTGATCCGCTTGCCGGAGACCGCAACGCAAGCTGAAATTCTGGCGAAAATTGACGAATTGAACCGCGATCAAAACGTGCACGGCATTTTGGTGCAACTGCCGCTGCCGCGGCATATTTCCGAAGAAGCGGTCATAGAGAGCATCGCGCCGGAAAAAGACGTCGACGGTTTTCACCCGATCTCTGCCGGCAGTCTGTTGATCGGCAGCGAACGCGGTTATTTGCCCTGCACCCCTGCCGGCATCATAGAATTGATCAAACGGACGGGAATGGACTTGAACGGAAAACATGCGGTGGTTGTAGGGCGCAGCAATATTGTCGGCAAACCGGTTGCGCTGTTGCTGTTGCGCGAAAACGCGACGGTAACAATATGCCATTCCCGTACGAAACAGTTGGAGGAAATCACGCGGCAGGCTGATGTTCTGGTCGTGGCCGTCGGCAAGCCCGGCCTGATCAAGCGTAGCGGCGTGAAGCCGGGGGCGGTCGTCATTGATGTCGGCTCTCCGGCGGGCGATGTCGACTTTGCCGATGTCGCGCAAGTGGCCGGATATATTACGCCCGTTCCCGGCGGAGTGGGGCCGATGACGATAACCATGCTGCTGAAAAACACCGTGGAAGCCGCCCAAAAAATCGCCGGACGATAATGCGAAAAGAGGCTGTGCAGATGGCTGAACAAAGACGGATTCTCACCGTCAAAGATTTAACCCGCTATATCAAGATGAAATTCGATTCCGACACGCTGCTGCAGGAAGTTTGGGTGCGCGGCGAAATTTCCAATTTCACGCATCATAACAGCGGGCATATGTATTTCACCTTGAAAGATGAAGACAGCAGGGTAAAATGCGTCATGTTCGCGACCCATAATCAGCGGCTCGGCTTCATCCCGAAAAACGGCGGCAACGTACTGGCGCGCGGCAGCATATCGGTATACGAACGCGACGGCCAATACCAATTTTATGTGACGCATATGCAACCGGACGGCATCGGCAATTTGTATTTGGCTTATGAGCAGTTGAAACAACGGCTGGAGGCGGAAGGATTGTTCGCGCCTGAGCGCAAACGCCCGTTGCCGCGATTTCCCCGCGCGGTCGGCGTGATTACTTCTCCGACCGGGGCGGCTGTCCGGGATATCATCACCACTTTGCAGCGGCGTTATCCGGCTGTCCCCATTTTGCTTTTTCCGGTGCATGTGCAAGGTGAGCTTGCGCCGCCGTCCATTGTGAAAGCGATTGAAGAAATGAACCGGCTTGGCGAAGTGGATGTGCTGATCATAGGCAGGGGAGGCGGCTCTATCGAGGAATTATGGGCATTTAATGAGGAAAGTGTGGCGCGCGGCATAGCGGCTTCCCGCATTCCCGTCATATCCGCGGTGGGGCATGAAACCGATTTTACGATCGCCGATTTTGTCGCCGATGTGCGCGCGGCAACGCCTACCGCCGCCGCGGAGCTTGCCGTTCCGCAGCATGTGGAGCTGCGGGAGCGCCTGCACCGCCTGAAATATGAGTTGCGGCAAAATCTGAGCGCGCTACTTTCGCGCAAACGGGATGAGCTCGAGCGGCTGCGGCGCGCGCCGCAACTTATGAACCCGATGCGGCAGCTATTGCAGCCGAAAGAAAGACTGGATCGGGCGACCGAACAATTGATCTATAAAATCCGCGGAAAAATGTTTACCGCGCGCCGGCAAATGGACGCGTGGGAACGCCGCATCTCCCGCCAACATCCCGGTGAGCGGCTTTCCCTGGCCAGGGAAAAAGTCGCGGCGCGCAAAAAAGAGCTGCCGCGATTGATGAAGCAGCTGTGCGCGGAAAAGCGGACACGGACAAGCGCCCTAATCCGCCAACTGGATGCGCTTAGCCCGCTGAAAGTAATGGATCGCGGTTACAGCCTGGTATATGCAAATGATGGCCGGACATTGGTCAAATCAATCAACGGCGTTGCCCCCGGCGACATTGTCAGCGTGCGGCTGGCGGATGGCAATATGCGCTGCGAGGTATTAACGCGGCATGGGGAAGGGGAACAGGCATGAGCACTGAACAAATCAGTTTTGAAGAAGCTTTGCAGCGATTGGAACAATTGGTCGGCAAGCTTGAAGACGGGAACATTCCGCTGGAAGAGGCGATCGAGTTGTTTCAGGAAGGAATGCGTCTGTCGGCATTTTGCACGGAAAAGCTTGATCATTTTGAACGAAAAATTGAGATCCTGATTGAAGAAGAAGGCGGTATGCACAAACGGCCGTTTCAGTCGACAGACGGCAAGGAGGAATAAGCTGTGGCCGAACCGCAAACTTTGGCGGAATTTCGAAAACATTACGCGGAACGGATCAACCGGGAACTTGCCGGCTGTTTTCCCCGGGATTGGGGAGTGCCGCCCCGATTGCATGAGGCGATGCAGTATTCGCTGATGGCCGGCGGCAAACGGTTGCGCCCCCTGTTGACCCTGGCGGCCGCCGAAGCGCTCGGCGAATCTGCCGAAGCGGCGATTTTCCCCGCTTGCGCGATCGAAATGATTCATACCTATTCGCTCATTCATGACGATTTGCCGGCTATGGACAATGACGATTATCGCCGGGGCAAGCCGACCAACCACAAAGTTTTTGGCGATGCGATGGCGATATTAGCCGGCGACGGGTTATTGACGCACGCGTTTTTTGTGGCGGCGCAAACGTCGCGGCATTTTCCCCTGCCTGCCGAGCGGGTGCTTGCGATTTTGCGGGAGCTTTCCGTGTATGCCGGAGCAAAAGGCATGGTCGGCGGCCAGGCGTTGGATATGAACGGGGTGCAAGGGGTCACCACGCTTGAGGAGCTGGAGTTGATTCATTTGCGCAAAACCGGCGATATGATCGTCTGCGCGCTGAAGATCGGCGGACATGTCGCGCAAGCGAGCGAGCGGGAAATGGCGGCGCTGGAGCGTTATGGGTACGATCTCGGGCTGGCGTTTCAAATTCAGGACGACATTCTCGATATTACCGGCGATTTCGCCAAGCTCGGAAAAAGCGCAAAAAGCGACGAGAAGTCCGGCAAAGTCACATATCCGTATTTTCTTGGCCTGGAAAGAAGCAAACGGAAAGTCGCGGAGTTGATCGAGCGGGGCAAGGAGGCCATCCGCGCGGCCGAATTTCCCAAGCCCGGGCGGCTTCTGGAAATTGCCGATTATGTGGCTTGCCGCGACCGGTGAAGCTCCTGGCATGGATGGCAGCAGGCTGGCTGCCGCGCCAATGCAATTTCATTGAGCGCATATTTGCGGATATGATATAATGAAAGCAATTAATGAGTGGTGCAGTATTCTAGTCGATCCACCATTTCTGAAGGCGGGCCTAAAAATTCGCCAAAGGGCACATCGATGAAGTTCCTGGTGTTGGCTTTAGACGCCCAGTCTGGGGCTGATGCTGGGAGTTAAGGAAGTAGGGCGATCCACAATGGCATGTGGGCGTTGACCCTGCCTCCGCGGAGGCCCAAGTATGTGGCTGCACCGCTTTTGCGGCGGAAGCTACGGCTTGGGGTATGAACCTGCATGATCGGGTCGCTTTCGTTTTGGATGAGACCTGCGTGCAGCGTAGCCTGCCTTGAGTGGGCAAGAAGGGATTATAGATGGTAGGAATTTATTTTTTCGGCCAAAAAAATAAATTCCGGATGCTATATGAAATCTTGCTTGCAAAAGAGGCTAAGAGATGGTCAAGGATTGTCGGGGAAAACCCCTAGACTGTTCAGCAATGAGGCTTATTGAGGATTATAGTGTGGACTGAGTGGTAATCCAGTCTGATATCCGGCGACGGACACAAGCCGCGCTTAAAGGGAAACCGCCTCTTCGGCGACGTGGGGGCGCGCGGTTGGGAAAACCTACTGGACCTAAGCCACAGCATTTACTCAGTAAGCTGCCACTCGTTCTATCCACATGCCAAACCGGCATGATGAAGGAGTTCATATAGGCACAATGAAATATTCTTTACGCCACTCCATGAAATGGAGTATTTTTATATCGGCAGCCACTTTCCTGTTGGCATGCGGCTTCTCCGTCGCTTCCACGATTCTTTTGGAAGGGGTTGCCTGGGGCGCTGGAATGTTGATTGTCCTTGGGTTAATGTTAGTCGGAATTATTTTCGATATGATGGGGATTGCGTCCACAGCCGCCGAAGAGACTCCTTTTCACGCGATGGCCGCAGAGCGCGTTCCCGGAGCCAAACAATGCATATACATCGTCAGGAACGCCGACCGTTTCTCCAGCTTTTGCAATGATGTAATCGGTGACATTTCCAGCATTATCAGCGGCGCAGCCAGCGCTTTGGTCGTTTTGAAGCTGATGGCGTCGATCGGCGCGGAGCATTCCGCCTGGTATACCGCGGTGAGCGTTGTATTCAGCGCGCTTGTGTCAGCCGGAACAGTGGGCGGCAAAGCGCTTGGCAAATCGTATTCCATCCA
>DASVDB010000183.1 GCA_036381315.1 Bacilli bacterium
TTCGTCGCCATATGAACATTTCCCGCCGCGATCGCCACAATATTGCGCCAGCCGCTAACATCGCATTGGCCATACCGATTGTTACCCACAGCCACCACCGTGCCGTCCGCTTTAAGGCCGACGGTATGGCGGCAGCCCGCAGCTATGGCATGTTTGGGCCACTGTTTTAACTTTAACGCGAACGTGGTTTCTTTCGGCGAGATGCGGTCCATGTTTTTCCTCCCTGGACGGCTTTGCGGTAAGCGGCCGGCGACTCGCCGTAAAACCGCTTGAATTGTTTGGAAAAGTACAGCGCATCCTGAAAACCGACAGAAGCGGCGATCTGCCCGATGTTCAACTCGTTGCGCTCGCGCAGCAGTCTGCGGGATTGCTCCAGGCGGAATTTCAGCAAGTAATGGGAAGGAGATTCCCCGGTCGCTTTTTTAAACATGCGGGAAAGATAGCCTCTGTTATAACCAAGACTTTCCGCCATCTGTTCGATGGAAATATTTTGCGCGAATTGCGTAGTTAAGTAATCTACCGCTTGCTTTACGATTTGCTGGATGTCCATCATACGCGCATCCGGATCAAGAGCGGTTTGCGCTTCGCCTAACGCCGCCGCAATCAGGCACAAATGACCGCAAGCCTTCATATCCGCCAGCCTGCCGCGCGTTCGAAACGCGGTGATAATAGCGCGGATCAGCGAAGCGATCTTCGCAGGTCCGCCGCGTATGACGGGGGGATGCGTGATGCCCGCCTTTTGGACCAATTCATCCGCTTGCTCGCCATGAAAAGCAACCCAGCAATACCGCCACGGATTCGTTTTGTCGGAGCGATAGCTTACCAGCTTTCCGGGTTCGATCAAAAAACTGTCGCCGGCTTGCAGCGTATAGGCCGATTGTTCCGTGGAAAACTCGCCGCCGCCGGCGATAATATAGTGCAGCAAGTAATACTCGTACACTTTTGGACCAAGTTTATGCAGCGGCTTTGTTTGGCTTTCTCCGGCAAACAGCACGTTTAACCCCAGCCTGTTTGCTTCGTTTGCCTGCGGATTTGTGGCGACCCGATACGATGGTTTGCCAGGCATACATTCACCTTCAACGAATAAGCTGTTATCGCTATTGTACCATGTTTGAAAAGGCGGCGGCAGCGAAAAGGACACAATAATCCATATTTCGCAAACTTTTTTCCCTACTGCTGTTTCGTTTCGTTTCTTATACTGGAAATAGCATGACGAAAAGCGAGGGAGCCTTTATGGAAGCACATTTGTCCGGTCTTAAAAAGAAATTTTGCGAAATTTATGGTGATTCGGCTCAATCCATCCGGTTTTTTTACGCGCCGGGCAGGGTGAATCTGATCGGGGAACATATCGATTATAATGGCGGGTATGTTTTGCCTGCGGCGCTGACCGCCGGAACAACGTGCCTGATTCGCCCCCGTGCGGACGGCAAATTCGGATTTTTCTCCACCGGTTTTTCCGAGCATGGCGTTTTGGCGAGTGAAGAGTTGATTTACCGCGCCGAAGACGATTGGATGAATTATCCGAAAGGCGTCATCGCCACATTTCGCGAACAGGGCTACGCAATCAACAGCGGATATGACATGCTGTTCTCCGGCAATATTCCGAACGGCGCGGGGCTGTCGTCGTCGGCATCGATCGAGGTTGCGTGCGCTTTTGCGCTTGCCGCCATGGAGAAACATGGGCTCAATCGGACGGATTTGGCGCTCCTGGCCCAACGTACGGAAAACCGTTTTGTCGGGGTTAACTGCGGAATTATGGACCAATTTGCCGTTGCCAACGGAAAAAAAGATCATGCCGTTTTGCTTAAGTGCGACAAACTGGAGTTCAGCCATATTCCCGTTCCGCTGGGCGAATACAAGCTGGTTGTGGCCAACACGAACAAGCGCAGAGGGCTGGTCGACTCCAAATATAACGAGCGCCGCAGCGAATGCGAGACGGCATTTGCGGTTTTGCGCAACGCGTACCCGCACATCGCTTGCCTTGCCGAGCTAACCCCGGAGCAGCTGGACGCATCCGCGCATTTATTGCCGAGTGAATCGGTGAAAAAACGCGCCAAACACGTTGTGGAAGAAAACAATCGCGTGCTGACAAGCGTCAAACTGCTCGAACAGGGGAATTTGCCCGAATTCGGAAAATTGCTGAACGCGTCGCATGTGTCGCTGCGCGATTTATTTGAAGTTAGCTGCCGCGAGCTTGACGTCATGGTGGAAGAGGCGTTGCGGATCTCCGGGGTTCTCGGTTCGCGCATGACCGGAGCGGGCTTTGGCGGCTGCACGGTTTCCGTTGTGCATCGCGATGCGGTGGAGCAATTTGCCGCGGAAGTGGGCGCAAAATACAAGGAACGCACTGGGCTTGCAGCAAGCTTCTACGATTTTGGCATTGGCGACGGCGTGAAGGAGCTGGAGCTTGCATGAGCGCAAACACAGACGCGGCAATCACGGGCTTGGTGAACTTTGCGCTTAGGCAAGGGCTTGCGGAACAGGAAGACAGGGATTTTTGCCGGAACGCTTTATACGCGCTTCTGCAATTGCCTCCCCCTGTTGAAGAAGCGGATGATTTGTTTGCCGGCGAGCGCGCGCCGCACGCCATGTTGCAGTTGCTAATCGCCGATGCGGAAAAGCGCGGTTTGCTGCCGTTTCCGGGGGTAACCGGACAAGATTTGCTCAACGCGAAAATGATGGGAGCGCTTCTGCCGCGTCCTTCGGAAACGATCCGTACATTTTGGAATATTGCCGAAAAAAGCGGGATCGCGGCGGCAACATCCTGGTTTTATCAATTTTGCATCGACGCCAATTATATCCGCATGGATCGTATCGGCCGCAATATCGCCTGGGAACATGAATCCGCGTACGGCAAGCTGAAAATCACGATCAATCTGTCCAAACCGGAAAAAGATCCGGCGGAAATTGCCCGGTTGGCCAAGGAAAAACCGGCTTCGGCGTATCCCAAATGCTTGTTGTGCCGGCAAAACGAAGGCTATGCCGGCAACGCGCATCATCCGGCGCGGCAAAATCTGCGTCTGATTCCGCTTCAATTGCAGGGTGAAACATGGTATTTTCAATTTTCGCCGTATGTGTATTATCACGAGCACAGCATCGTGCTTTCCGCACGCCATGAACCGATGCGGTTGACGCAAACATCGTTTCGCCGTCTGCTGGAATTCGTCGAACAATTTCCGCATTATTTCATCGGTTCCAATGCGGATTTGCCAATCGTTGGCGGCTCCATTTTGACGCACGACCATTATCAGGCGGGAAGACACCATTTTCCGATGGACGTAGCGCCGGTGGAGGAGCGATTCATCCATCCCGCGTTTCCCGGCGCGACTTTGGGCATTTTGCGTTGGCCGATGTCGGTTGTGCGAATTGCCGCAAACGATAAAGAAAAAGCGTGCGCTTTGGCGTATCATTTGCTTTCCTGTTGGCGTAAATATGATGATCCGGCGGCGCAAATCGCTCATCAGACAGTCATGAACGGCGAACAGATTCCGCATAACACGGCGACGCCGATCGTCCGCAAAAACGAAAGCGGGAAATTCGAGTTCGATCTGGTGCTTAGAAACAACCGCTGCAACGGCGAACATCCGGAAGGCATTTTCCATCCGCACCGCCATTTGCATCATATCAAGAAAGAAAATATCGGATTGATCGAAGTGATGGGCCTCGCGGTTTTGCCGGGCAGATTGCAGCGGGAGCTGAAAGCGATCGCCGAAATTTTGCAAGCGCCGGAAAAGTGGACGGGCTCTATCCCCGATGATGATCCGTTGGCCAAGCATGCGGAATGGATTGACGAATTGCTGGCCGCACAAACCGGTCCTTTATCCGCGGATCAGGCTATGGCTGTGTTAAAGGCAAGTGTCGGCGAAAAATTCGCCGCCGTATTGGCCGACGCCGGAGTGTTCAAACGGACAAAAACGGGCAAGCAGGCGTTCATGCGCTTTTTGGAATCGGCCGGTTGCCAAACTGTCCAAGCCTCAAGAGAAAGTTAACAAATACTGGTTTATTCTTGCTTTGCCGCAGAAAAAGGATTTTGCGTTTCCGCAACGAATCAATATGTTGCGGGATTTTTATTTTAGAATCAGGAGTGAAGGAAAATGGTGGATAAGAAAATCATGCTTACGGAAAGCGAAATCCCCACACATTGGTACAATGTCATGGCGGACATGCCGAATCCGATACAGCCGCCGATCAACCCGGCCACCGGAAAACCCGCCGGACCGGATGATTTTGCGGCGATTTTTCCAAAATCGTTAATCGCCCAGGAGATGAGCCAGGAACGCTTAATCGAAATTCCGGAAGAAGTTCGCGAATTGTATAAAATCTGGCGGCCAACGCCTTTGGTGCGAGCAGTTCAATTGGAAAAAGCGCTGGATACGCCTGCGCATATTTACTACAAATACGAAGGCGTAAGCCCGGCAGGCAGCCATAAGCTGAACACGGCCATTCCGCAAGTGTACTACAACAAGATGGAAGGAATCAAACGAATCGCAACGGAAACCGGGGCCGGGCAATGGGGCTCGTCGGTCAGCATGGCCTGCAAGTTTTTCGGTTTGGAATGCACGGTGTATATGGTAAAAGTCAGCTATTCGCAAAAACCTTACCGCCGCATTTTGATGAATACGTTTGGCGCGGAAGTGATCGCAAGCCCCTCCGACCGCACGGAGTCCGGCAAAGCGGTTTTGGCGCAAAATCCCGATTCGCTGGGTTCGCTAGGCATCGCCATCAGCGAAGCGGTGGAAGACGCGGCGAAGCGAAGCGA